>CAYMWT010000421.1:0-1763 GCA_964394055.1 uncultured Oscillospiraceae bacterium | reverse complement strand
ATGGCCATGTCCAGGGCAATGTGGCCGGAGTTACTCTTGGGTGAGGTTGCCATGAGCACGGCGGCATCTCCCAGGGGAATCCGGGCCTCCGGCATACCCAGCTTCAGGGCCATGTCCACGCAGGCGTTGACAATAGGGATGATCTGAGGATAGGCAAGTCCCACATCCTCAGCGGCAATCACCATGAGACGGCGGCAGGCAGACTGCATTTGCCCCACCTCCAGGAGCCGCGCCAGATAGTGACAGGCAGCGTCCGGGTCGGAGCCACGGATGGACTTTTGCAGGGCGGACAGCAGGTCGTAGTGGCTGTCTCCGTCCCGATCTGCCCGGAGGGCGCTTTTCTGGGTGACGGATTTGGCGTCGGCCAGGGTCAGAGGGAGAACACCGTTTTTCGGCTGACCGGCGGAGAAAAGAACCTCCACGGCATTCATGGCCTTGCGGATATCTCCGCCACAGGCGGAGGCGATGTATTCCAGCGCCCCTTCTTCCGGCTGGGCAGTGAGGGCCACCCGTTTTTCCAAAAAGGCCACAGCCCGCTTCACGGCTTGCAGGGCAGCTTCCGCGGAAATCTGCTTGAACTCAAAAACCGTGGAGCGGCTCAATATGGCGTTGAACACATAGAAGTAGGGATTCTCCGTGGTGGAGGCAATCAGGGTGATCTTGCCGTTTTCGATGTGTTCCAGAAGGGACTGCTGCTGCTTTTTGTTGAAGGACTGGATCTCGTCCAGGTACAGCAGCACCCCGTTGGGGGCCATGAAGGTGTCCAGCTGGGAGACGATGTCCTTGATGTCCGAGGTGGAAGCAGTGGTGGCGTTGAGCTGGTAGAGGGTGCGGTTGGTCTGCTTGGCAATGATCTTGGCTACCGTGGTTTTTCCTGTGCCGCTGGGGCCGTAGAAAACCATGTTGGGGATGTTGCCGGAGTCAATAAGCCGCCGCAAAATGGCGTTCTTTCCTAAGATGTGCTCCTGACCGTAGACCTCGTCCAGAGTCTGGGGACGAAGCAGGTCTGCTAAAGGCTGATACATAGGCGGTTCCTCAATGCAAAAATGATTTTCTCCATTATAGCACATTCGTCCGAAAAAAGCATCCCCTCCGGGAAATTTTTCCGAAAAAACATCCGTATGGCGGAAAACCATACGGATGCTTTTATAGCAAGGATAAGCTTACAGGAAGATCCCCGCAAAGCCCTGAATGGCCAGATACAGCCCCAGAGCGCTGACAATGGCAGCTGCCGGCGCTTTCGCACCGGAGGTGATCCGGGAGACCATGGAGGTATACAGCCAGGTGAGCAGGGTAAATACCACGCACCCGGCAAGGCCGATTTTCCAGAAGTCATGGACGCATGCAAAGCCCGCCATAAGGGGCAAAAGGGCAAAGGTGAGGAAGGAGAACAGGGCGATGGCGACATAATTCCGGGAAGCCTTGGGGGAGAGGTAATGTTCCGCAACCAATACTGCCAGGCTGATCAGAGCGATCCCCGGAATGTCCAGTCTGGGCAGCACCCCGACAGGGTTCCACACCCGAATCAGCATCATAATGAGCATCACGACGAAGACCACGCCCGTCAGCAGCAGGCTCAGGAAATATGGATGTTTCTTCATAGCTTAACCTCCCCAGGAAGTGGCGCCGGAGGACGCGTCCGCGCCGGTGACGAAGCCCACGGCGGAGTTGACGCTCCGGGCCACGGCTCTGGATGTGACGGTTGCCCCGGTGAGAGCGTCGATGTCTTCACCCACTGTGGCATCTCCGGTGGTGTTCAGGAA
>CAYMWT010000420.1:0-1783 GCA_964394055.1 uncultured Oscillospiraceae bacterium | reverse complement strand
ATTGCTACTGGGAAATCGTCCCGAAGTGCTTTCCGAAAGGACACCCGTGCCGGGAATGCAGCAAAAAGCAGGACTGCTCAACTCCGTGCCCTGAGCGGCTAAGGTACTGGGATGAGACTGTGGAGAGGATCCGGGCGGCGATTGGTGAAGAGGAGGGATGAACGGAATGAGCGACCTTGAACATATTGCCATAGAGCGGCTGAAAGCGGCCTCCGAAATGAGCTTACAGGCCTATCAAAAGCCCCTGATGATCTGTGTCTCAGGCGGCAAGGATTCCTCCGTGATAACGGAGCTTGCGATCCGGGCGGGGATTCCACTGGAGTTTTCACACAGTCATACCACGGCAGATGCCCCGGAGACGGTGCGGTTTGTGCGGTCTGAGTTTCGGCGTCTGGAGGAACTGGGCTATCACTGCACCTTGAATCTGCCTACATATAAGGGCAAGAGGACTTCCATGTGGAATCTTATTGTGAATGAAACTGTGCCACCTACCAGATGGAACCGTTACTGTTGCAGAGTTTTGAAGGAGACAGGAGGCACAAACCGATTCATTTGCACCGGCGTTCGGTGGTCTGAATCCGTATCAAGGAAAAATAATCGTGGGATTTATGAACGGCTTGGTTCCAACAAATCCAGCAATATCATTTTGAACAATGACAATGACGATAGACGGATGTTGTTTGAAAATTGCAGGTTGAAAGGGAAGCGGGTTGTAAATCCGATTGTGGACTGGAATGCCGAGGATGTGTACAGATTTTTGGAAGATGCAAAATCTCCTATGAATCCGCTGTATGCAGAGGGGTACTGCCGGGTTGGATGCGTTGGCTGCCCACTGGCAGGAAATAAAAAACGGGAAGCTGATTTTATCCGATGGCCGAAATACAAAAGATTATATCTGCAAGCGTTTGAACGGATGCTGATAGAGCGGAAACGACGTGGTAAAGCGTTTGGCGTCTGGGATGACGGAACAATGGATGCAAATGACGTTTTCAACTGGTGGATGGAATACAATATTTTGCCCGGGCAGATGGATTTGTTCGAGGAGGGCGAGGAATGGGAGAATTAACGCACCTGTCCCTGTTCTCCGGAATCGGAAGGGAGGGTATGAGATGAGAGTTTTGGTAGCTTGTGAAGAATCACAGGCAGTCACAAAAGAGCTTCGGAGACTGGGCCACGAAGCCTACTCTTGCGACATAGAGCCATGTTCCGGCGGGCACCCTGAGTGGCATTTGCAGGTGGACGCTTTGGAACTGCTGAAAATGCGGTGGGATATGATTATTGCCCATCCGCCTTGTACATATATGACGAATGCCGGGGCTGTTCGCATGAGAGTAAACGGAAAAATCCAGCAGGAGCGTTATAAAAAGGCCATGGAAGCAAAAGGCTTTTTTATGAAGTTTTATGATGCAGACTGCCAAAGAATCTGCATCGAAAATCCAACACCGATGAAAATTATTGGGCTGCCCCCATACACTCAGGCAATCCAGCCTTATGAGTATGGGCACCCATACAGCAAGAGGACGTGTCTGTGGCTGAAAGGGCTGCCGCCGTTACAACCAACAGAGATCATTCTGCAGCACACGCCGTACGTTAATGGCGGATGCAAGGATAGTCATGGAAATTACAGGCGGTTTCAAGGCCGTAACGAGCGTGACGCGAAAACAAGATCAAAGACTTTTCCAGGCATTGCCCGCGCTATGGCCGAACAGTGGGCAGGAAAAGCAGAATTGGAGGAAATGGATGGATAGATTGACGTTTGACGGCAATTTCTGTGATATTGCCA
>CAYMWT010000419.1:0-1809 GCA_964394055.1 uncultured Oscillospiraceae bacterium | reverse complement strand
TCGTCACGCCTTTAATATTCTTTACAGCCAGCTCGCATCCTCGGACTCTGCCTTCCGCTGACGGCTCAGCAGGGCCTGGACAGCGTCCTTCACATCGGCGTTCTCATAGAGCACCTTGTAGGCGGCCTCCGTAATGGGCATTTCGATGCCCATAGCCTTCCCCAGCTCATAGGCGGACTTGGCGGCGTAATAGCCCTCCACCACAGCGCCAACCTCCTTCATAGCCTCCTGGGCGTCCTTACCCTGGCCGATGAGAATGCCCGCCCGACGGTTCCGGGAGTGCATGGAGGTGCAGGTGACGATCAGGTCGCCCACCCCCGCAAGACCGGTGAAGGTGTCTTTTTTCGCGCCCATGGCGATGCCCAGCCGGGCGGTCTCGGTCAGACCACGGGTCATGAGCATGGCCTTGGTGTTGTCTCCAAAGCCCAGGCCATCGGTGATGCCGGCGCACAGGGCGATCACGTTTTTCAGAGCCGCTGCCAGCTCGGCGCCCATGGGATCGGCGCTGGTGTAAACCCGGAGGGTGTCAGACATAAAGGCGTCCTGGACAAACTCCGCCAGGTGCTGATCGGTGGAAGCGGCCAGCAGGCCTGTGGGGACGTCAATGGAGACCTCCTCGGCGTGGCTGGGGCCGGTGAGGACGACTACATCCTTTCCGGTTTCTTCCGCCACAACCTCGCTCATGCGCTTGTGGGTGCCCTGCTCCAGGCCTTTGGTGACGGAGACGACTACGGCGTCCGGGTCGATATACGGGGCGGCTGCCCGGCATACGGAGCGGAGAGGGAAGGAGGGAGAGGCCATGACCACCAGCTTGCAGCCGGAGATGCAGCTGTAGTCGCCGCTGATGGCAAGCGCCTCGGGGAGCACCGCGTTCGGAAGCCGGGGATTGCGGTGGGTGGCCTCCATTTCGGGGATCAGATCCTTTTCGAAGGTCCACATGGTCACATCGTGATTGTTTTTACACAGGCGGATGGCCAGGGCTGTGCCCCAGGCGCCGCTGCCGACAACTGCTGCTTTCATAATTTCTGTCCTTTCCCAAAGAGATTGGTTTTCCGCTCTTCCCCATGGAGAAGCCGGGAGAGATTGCCGCGGTGCATAAAGATGGTGAGAAGTCCCATGAAGACGCCCCCCAGCATCACAGTCAGATTATCGTAGTGGAGCACGGCAAACCCAATGGAGAAGGCAGCCGCTGCCAGTACGGAACCCAGGGATACATAGCCGGTCAGAAGATACACGGCTGCGAATACGGCGAGAATGATCAGTCCGATCCGCCAGTCGATCATCAGAGCGATAAACAGGCCGCTTAAAATGCCCTTGCCGCCTTTAAAGCCCAGCAGAACGGGGAAATCATGGCCCAGAATCACGCAGATGCCCCCCAGAACCCGGCCTTCCAAACCCAGGCCATAAGGCTCCAGCAGAAGCCCGGCGGTGAGGCAGGCGAGAATGGCCTTGCCCGCGTCTACCGCAATGACCATCAGGCTTTTTCCCGCGCCGTAATTGCGAATGAAGTTGGTCAGCCCCGCGTTGCCGCTGCCGTGCTCCCGGACATCGTCATGGAGCATGGCGGAGGTGAGAAAGGCGCCGTTCAGATTGCCCAGAAAATAGCAGGTCAGGGCTGCCACCACAATGGAAGAAACCATCAATCTTCCTCCTTGTCGCTCTTCTGCCGAATGGTGATCCGGACAGGGGTACCCTGAAGCCCGAAGACCTCCCGGATCTGGTTTTCCAGATACCGCTGATAGGAGAAGTGGAAAAGCCTTGCGTCGTTGCAGAAGATCACAAAATGTGGGGGCTTGGTGCTGGCCTGGG
>CAYMWT010000418.1:0-1809 GCA_964394055.1 uncultured Oscillospiraceae bacterium | reverse complement strand
CTCCCATCAACGACCTGTCCCGTGGCTGCAACGCCGACGAGGTCTACAAGATGGCCATTATCACCGCCGCTCTGGTGTAAGACAAGAAATCAACCTGACAGCCTCTTCCCAAGGGAAGAGGCTGTCAACCTGTTATCGCTGGAAGGGAAGAGAGGAAGGAAGCACCAATGGATAAAAGCGTGGGTCGTCGTTTCGTGGTCATGCTGGCTGCCATTGTCATCATGGGAGCAGGTGTGACACTGTTTAAGCTGTCTTTTATGGGGAATGATCCCTATACAGCACTGGTGATCGCCATTGGAGATCGGCTGGGGGTGGACTTTGCCCTTGTGTTGCTTGTGGCAAACTGCTTTTGGTTTCTTCTGGAATGGGGATTCGGCAGAAAATTGATCGGCGTGGGAACCATCATCAACTGGCTGTTCGTGGGCCCGCTGGCATCTCTTTATGAAAAGGCGGTACTAGCCCTTTGGGGCGCGCCGGTGGGAATGGCAGCGAGACTGCTTGTCATGCTTGCGGGGATCGGAACTCTGAGCCTTTCCTGCGCCATGTATCAGACGGCGGACTTGGGCATCGCACCCTATGACGCAATCTCCATCATCCTCTCAGGCAGAACCGGAAAGTCCTATTTCTGGTGCAGAATGCTGACGGATTCTCTCTGCGCCATAGGCGCGTTCCTGCTGGGCGGCCTGATTGGGCTGGGGACGTTGATATGTGCCCTGGGCCTGGGGCCGTTTATTTCGCTCTTCACGGAAAAGGTGGCAAAGCCGCTGATTGGCCAAAGACATCCATAACAGAAGGACGCAAGGGAATTCCGCTTGCGTCCTTATTGATAGAACCGAATTTGGAGGCAGGATCCTTTGATCCTGCCTCCAAAACTTCTGTAATAGCCTTACTTTGCGAAGACCCGCTTCAGCTTCACGAACCGGGGCAGACCGTCTTCCTTGACCATGCCGGTCTCGCCCTGAATCAGGGGCATGCAGTAATCCAGGAAGCCCTGGGTCACGCCGTTGCCGGCCTCGTTGATCCACTCCAGAGGCACCTTCTTTTCGGTGTTGGCAACCAGAGTCAGGTCGAACAGTTCCGGCTCGCACTTGTAGCCATTCTCGTCACGGGTGCACTTGAAGCCTACCATCTTGTCGGTGATACCGGCCACGGCGGATTCCACGGCCACCTTGCCGGACATGAAGGACTCGGCGATATCGGTGCCGGAGGCGCAGTGCGCGGCGCAGCGCTGGAGCAGGCTCAGCTCGATGGGACGTACCTTGCAGCCCAGCTCGGCCTTGATAATGTCGGTCAGACGGGCAGCCAGACCGCCCAGCTGAGCGTGGCCGAAGCCATCGGTGCCGGAGGTCTTGGCCTCGGAGACAAAGGTGCCGTCGGCGTAGTGGATGCCCTCGGAAACAGCCACCAGGCAGTTCTTCTTTTCGGCGTAGACACGCTTCACATCGGCGATGAACTGATCCATGTCGAAGTCCCGCTCGGGCAGGTAAATCAGGTCGGGGCCATCGCCCTTGACATTGGCGCAGGCAGCAGCGGCGGTCAGCCAGCCGGCGTGACGGCCCATGCACTCGATAACGGTGACCATGCCGGTGTCATAGACCTGGCAGTCCCGGGAGACCTCCATGAAGGAGGTGGCGATGTACTTGGCAGCGGAGGCGAAGCCGGGGCAGTGGTCGGTACCGGCCAGGTCGTTGTCGATGGTCTTGGGCACGCCCATAACACGGCACTCATAGCCCACCTTGTTCATATACTTGCTGATCTTGTTGCAGGTGTCCATGGAGTCGTTGCCGCCGTTGTAGAAGAAGTAGCGGA
>CAYMWT010000417.1:0-1816 GCA_964394055.1 uncultured Oscillospiraceae bacterium | reverse complement strand
AAGCTGAAGCATCTATACCCCATTATAAAGATTTAGGATTTACAGAGTACTAATATAAATTTGATGGTAGAATCAAATTTCAGAAGGAGGGCCGCGAATTCTATCTAAAAATGCTGTTCCTTTTTTGTGGAATACAGAGAAAATCTTAAAAATGATTCTCCTTATGAAGTACTCTGTCGTTCTCCCACAGAAAAAGAAACACCATTCTGCAAAACCAGCTATTCTTTGATAGCAGGCTTTGCAGAATGGTGTCGGGAAATTGAAAGGCGCAGGCAGCGGATGTGCTGCCTGCGCCTTGAAAAAAAGTGGGGGTGCTTTTGTACCTCGCCCCGTAGGTCCACGCTTCCGCCATGGGACGGTCCATAACCCATTACATTTCATATATTCTCCAATCTTTTCAGGAATTACGGATTCTGCTTGGATGTGGTTTATTTCCTTTCACAAAAAGCAGAGGGACCGCATGGCCCCTCTGTACAGAGTTATTCCATTGCATCCGCAACCAGACGGTCAAAGTCGCTTTGGTACAACCGATCCTGAATGAGCCGGTACTGCTCAAACTCACTTTCCGCAAATGCCTTCGCAATCGCCGCAGTGACCTTTCCCTTATCCTGCAGAACATCGGCATCGTTGAATTGCAGGAACGCATCCAGTTTGGAGGCCCAGTCTGCCATGGTCATGGGGATGTGTCGCCGGGCCTGCCTGGTAGCGTAGTCCAAATACATGGTAACGATCTCGTTTAATTCCTGCATCTCCTGCATAGACAGGTAGTTTTTCGCGACGGAAACGTCCGCCTTCACAATTTTGCCATCCGGGGCATTGCGCCAGGAGGTCAGCCCCATGTGGGTTTTTGTGTGGTCTGCTCTGGCAACGATCACTTCTGCGGCGGTGCTGCCATGAACCGCATAGTGCATTTTGTTCTGCACAGTGGCAAAGAAATCCCTGGTGATTTGGCTGTCCAGCGTGTAGTCCACTGCTGTGGCATAGATATCTGTAATCTTCTGATAGAAGCGACGCTCACTGGCCCGGATTTCCTGAATCTCCGAAATCAGGTGGTCAAAATAGTCCTCGTCAAAAATCTGACCGTTCACAAGCCGATTCTTGTCCAGAACATACCCCTGTCTGGCAAAAGTATCCAGCACTTTAGTTGCCCATTGCCGGAATTGAGTTGCTCTGCCGGAGTTGATACGGTAGCCTACGGCGATGATGGCGGAGAGAGAATAGAACTTATATTGATAGGTTTTTCCATCGTCCGCAGTTTGTGCAAATTTTGCACAAACTGAATTTTCTGACAACTCGCCACCTTCAAAGATGTTTTTCAGGTGCTTCGTGACAACGCTTCTATCCACATCGAAAAGCTGTCCAATGGCCTTCTGGGTCAACCACACATCCCCATCCTGCACGCGGACTTCGATACCGTCTTCGTGAGCATCCTTGGTGAATACCAGGAAATCCACGGTACTATTACGGATTTGCCGATTGTTTTTCTTAATTTCAGCCATTGTAAGCACCACCCGCCGTATACCGGGAAGCTGTTTTCTCAACTTTCTTTCCCATAATTACAGTATACCGAGCACCACCTCTTTCGTCAAGTATGTTTTACTTTACAGCTTGAATCCCAATCCATTTTACCCGATCAATAAAACTGGATTTTTTCGTATATTTTACGTTTACAAGTTGGTATGTTTTCCCTCTTTATTAGACAGTAACGACGAGATGGCACGTGACATTGAATCGTTAACGAAACAAACGAAAGAAGGAAAATTTTTATGGCAACTTGTCCCAATTGGCCCGAGCTTGCGCAGGGCCAAACCAGCAC
>CAYMWT010000416.1:0-1816 GCA_964394055.1 uncultured Oscillospiraceae bacterium | reverse complement strand
ATCTCATGGAACGGGTGAAGGAGCTGGGACAGACTGCCGTTGCCATCACCGACCACGGGGTGATGTACGGCTGCATTGATTTTTACAAGGCTGCCAAGGCTGCCGGTGTCAAGCCCATCATCGGGTGCGAGGTGTATGTGGCCCGCCGGAGTATGACCGACCGGGTGCACGGTATCGACAACGATCCCTACCATCTGGTGCTGCTGTGCGAGAACCGGACAGGCTACGAAAACCTGTGCCATCTGGTGTCCGAGGGATTTATCCACGGCTTTTACGGAAAGCCCCGGGTGGATCTGGAACTGCTGAAAAAGTACCATGAGGGGCTGATCGCCCTTTCCGCGTGTCTGGCGGGAGGCGTGGCCCAGTACCTCATGGCCGAGGACTACGTCGGGGCCAGGAAATACGCCCTGACCATGTCGGAGATTTTCGGGGAAGGGAACTTCTTCCTGGAAATGCAGGATCACGGCATCGAGGAGCAGCGTCGGGTGAATCAGGGAATCCTCCGTCTGGCGAGGGAAACGGGGCTGCCTTTGGTTGCCACCAACGACGCCCATTATCTCCGGAAAGAGGACGCTGCCATGCAGGATGTGCTGCTGTGCATCCAGACCGGCAAGACTGTGGACGACGAAAACCGGATGAAATTCCAGACCGAGGAGTTTTATCTGAAAAGCGAAGCCGAAATGGAGACGCTGTTCCCGAATTGCCGGGAGGCCTTTGACAATACGGCGAAAATTGCCGAAAGGTGCAATCTGGAATTTACCTTCCATGAATACCATCTGCCCTCCTTCCCGGTGCCGGAGGGGTACACCAACGAAAGCTACTTCCGGGAGCTGTGCGAAAAGGGCTTTGCCCAGCGGTATCAGAATCCCCCAAAGGAATACCGGGAACGGCTGGAATATGAGATTGGCGTCATCAGCTCGATGGGTTATGTAAACTACTATCTCATTGTCTGGGACTTTATCCGCTATGCCAAGGAGCAGGGGATTCCCGTAGGCCCGGGACGTGGCTCCGGCGCCGCCTCCATTGTGGCCTACTGTATCCACATCACGGAAGTGGATCCCATGAAGTACGGCCTGATCTTCGAGCGGTTTTTGAATCCCGAGCGGGTGAGTATGCCCGACTTCGATACGGACTTCTGCCAGGAGCGCCGGGGCGAGGTCATCGAATACGTTATGCGCAAGTACGGCGCTGACCATGTGGCTCAGATCGCCACCTTCGGCACCATGGCCGCCCGTGGCGCCATCCGGGACGTGGGCCGGGCGCTGAACTTCTCCTATGCGGAGACGGATGTGGTGGCCAAGCTGGTGCCAACCACCCCGCACATCACCCTGGAGGAGGCACTGAAAACCAGTCCCCAGCTAAAGCAGATGTACGATTCCGACCCCAAGGTGAAAAAGCTGATCGACACGGCCAAATCTCTGGAGGGAATGCCCCGGAATACCTCCACCCATGCCGCCGGTGTGGTGATCACCGCCAATCCGGTGGAGACTTATGTGCCTCTCTCCCGGAACGACGACACCATCGTCACTCAGTACACCATGACCACCATCGAGGAGCTGGGGTTGCTGAAAATGGACTTCCTGGGGCTGCGGAACCTGACGGTGATCAAGGACGCGGAGGATCAGATCCGTACCGTGGATCCGGATTTCTCCATGGCAAACATCCCGGATGACGACGCTGAGACCTTCCGTATGGTGGCAGAAGGGAAGACCCAGGGCGTGTTCCAGCTGGAATCCGCGGGAATGACGGGCGTCTGCGTTGGCATGAAGTCCTCCTCCATTGAAGACTTTACCGCAGTGGTGGCGCACTACCGGCC
>CAYMWT010000415.1:0-1818 GCA_964394055.1 uncultured Oscillospiraceae bacterium | reverse complement strand
AAATTGTCCAAGGTGTTTTAGTTTGTCTTTTCGTTATTCAATTTACAAGGTGCAGGATGTTCCAATCTTCACTTCCGCTCCGATTGGAACTTAACTAGTTTAGCACATACCGTCGAACTTGTCAAGAACTTTTTTAAGTTTTTGTTAAGTTTTTCGAAGTGCCGTCCGTGCTCCGGAGACAGCTCCTTCATCGCACGGTTTTAAATTTTACCACACAAGTTTCTATTTGTCAAGAAGTTTTTTCTTCTTTTTTCAAATTTCTTCTTGCTTTGGCAATTTTTAACTGCCCTCGCGGACAGCTTTGCTATATTACCACTCCTTCCCCCATTTGTCAAGCGTTTTTTACAAAAAAGGCAAGCTTTTTTTGTGGATTTTATCAGTTGACAAATGTCTTCCACTTGTGGACTAATTTCGGCTGGACAAGCTCTCGCTGATCTCTGTCAGCGCGTCGCCCGCCTCGATGGCGGAGTCCTCCTTCACGGCCAGATCACCCAGGCTGACCATGCCGCACAGCCGGTCGTTTTCCACCACAGGCAGCCGCCGCACCTGCTGCCTTCCCATCAGGCTGGCCGCCAGGGATGCCTCCATATCCGGCCTTGCGCAAACCACCTGCCGGGTCATCACCTCCCCCACAGTGGTGCTCCCAGGCGCCCGGCCGGCGGCCAGACACCGGGTGACAATGTCCCGATCTGTGACCACTCCGCACAGCCTCCCGTCGCTGCCACAGACAGGCAGCGCGCCGATATTGTAGTGGCTCAGGGTTCTGGCCGCCACGGATACGCTTTCCTCCGGGTGGATCCTGACCACCGGGTTTGTCATGATTTCTCGAAGCTTCATGCTATCCCTCCTTATGGAGGGAGTATGGGCAAATTTGGGGGGATTTATACGAAGGCCCCCTCGATATCGAGGGGGCCAAAGGTTTTACATTGGGGTATCCAGCGCCAGGATCGCCGCTTCCAGCGCCTTTATCGTGTCGGCCAGAGCCAGGCTGGGGCTTCCCTGTTCCGGGAGATAGGGCACATGGATAAAGCCCACCCGGACAGCACTGCCCTGAAAATGGTGCAGCAGGGTATAGAGAGTGTCATTGCAGACGAAGGTTCCCGCTGAATTGGACACCCTGCCCGGCAGTCCGGCCCTGCGGATGGCGTCGGCCATGGCCTCCACCGGAACCGTGGCAAAATAGGCCGCATCCCCGGCTTCCAGGATCCGCTGACCCTCCGGCCGCATACCGCCGTTGTCCGGGATTCCGGCATCCCGGATGTTCACGGCGATCCGTTCCGGGGTCACTGCCTCCCTGCCTCCCGCCTGTCCGATGCAGAGGATCCCATCGGGAGAAATTTCCGCCGCCGCTTCCAGAACCCGTCCGGGAGCGCCTCCGAACAGCACCGGGATTTCTCTTTTATATAAGGTATAGTTTCCCAAGGTGTCCGGCAAAGCCTTGACGCTCTCCCAGGCCGGGTTGATGGTCTCCCCGCCGAAGGGTTCAAAGCCGGTGATCAGCAGCCGTTTCATCTCAGCACAGCTTAGCCCCCGCGGGGATCTTGTCGTCCAGCATGATCAGGTTCAGCTTCTCCTCGCCCTTTTCCGTATGCACGGCGGACAGGAGCATACCCTGGGATTCCCGGCCCATCATCTTTCTGGGGGGCAGGTTCACAATGGCCACCAGGGTCTTGCCGATCAGCTCCTCGGGCTTATAGAACTTGGCGATGCCGGAGAGGATCTGGCGATCGGTGCCGGTGCCGTCGTCCAGGGTGAATTGCAGCAGCTTGTCGCTCTTTTTCACGTTTTTGCAGTCCTTGACCTTCACAGCCCGGAAGT
>CAYMWT010000414.1:0-1821 GCA_964394055.1 uncultured Oscillospiraceae bacterium | reverse complement strand
GATGCCAAGCGCAAAGCGATTGCCGTTCGCTATAAAGAGATGGGCAAAGCAATTCGTCCTCTGGTGCTAATCCAATTTCCCAATGGCCAGCCGGAAACCATCCGTGCCGTGGAGGAAAAACTTCAAGGCATGGGTTATACTTATGACAATGGTATGGTCAGTATTTGGATGAGTGAGGACAAGCGTGATTTGCCCGATAACCTCACTGAAAATGATGCCACTCCGGTATTCCTGCTGATGAAGCAGGCCATCAGCACCGGCTGGGACTGCCCCCGTGCCAAAATACTGGTGAAACTCCGTGAGGGTATGAATGAGGGATTTGAAATCCAGACCATTGGCCGTATTCGCCGTATGCCCGAAGCGAAACATTATGAGGATGACCTGCTGGATTTCTGTTATGTGTATACTTTTGATGAAAAGTATAAGGCAGGTCTGCTTTCCAGCATGGACAAGGCGTATGAAACCCGCCGACTGTTTCTGAAAGAAAAATGTAAGACGTTCTCGCTGGAGAAGGAGACCCGGGATATGGACTTTGACGGCCTGGGTGAGCGGGATGTACTGATCAAGATCCATGAAGCAATGGTAGCAAAGTATTATCTGGGCAGCGACAAGAAGCAAAATCAGATGCTGCTGGCAGACGCCGGATATGTCTTCGGTGCGGAGATTCACGGACAGGCATTGCAGGGTGAGTTCGTACGGACGTCTGCTCTGACCGATAGCCACAGCTATATTACTACCCATAAGCGCATTGATACCCATAAGCACGGCATGCAGCTCATGCACAGCGTTGATGCCATCAAGAGCTCCATCGGAATGGCCCAGAATAAGGTGAAAACGATTTTGGAGCGCCTGTTCCGCAAAGGCGGTAACCCGAACCAGAAGCTGATTGCGCTGAAAACTGCTGAATTCTATGCTTTTATCATCAATAATCAGCACAAATTGAAAGAGGAATTCCGGGAGGTCACGGCACAGATGGCGGTTCAGCTGAGCTATGTGAGCAACCCCAAAAAGAGTACCTTCCGCATCCCGGAGCAGGACTTCTATCGGTATGATCCCAATGTGAAAAATGAGGTGGAGTACCTGTCCAACGCTTACCAGGAGTATACCTCCGGCTTTGCCACCAGTCTTGTCCGCAGCACCTGCGAAATGCTGTTCGAGCAGCACTGCGAGAGCCGGGACGATATTGAATGGGTGTACAAGAACGGCGACACCGGGCAGCAGTATTTCTCTATCGTTTATGTGGATGGAATCCAGAAGCAGTGGCTGTTCTATGCCGACTACATTGTGATGAAGAAGGACGGCACTGTGTGGGTTATCGAAACCAAGGGCGGTGAGTTTAAAGGCCAGGACAAAAACATTGATCGGCAGATTGAGAATAAGTTCAATGCATTTAAAGCCTATGCCGCAAAGCACAACCTCCATTGGGGCTTCGTGCGGGATAAGGATAATCAGCTATATATCAACAATACGGAGTTTGCCGAAGATATGGCGGATGTACATTGGGTGCCGCTGACGCAGGAGTTTTAATAGGAGGAAGAATTCTATGCAAAAAACAGGTGCGTGTCCCGTTTGCGGTGTAGAAACTGAGTTTTATCCTGACTACGGGAAAGATGTGACTTTTTATACCTGCCCCGTCTGTGGCAGATTTGAATCTTCGTCTTTTGATTGCATTAACCTTAATCACATGGCGTCATATCTGCTCTATCACAGATTCAATTCCAACAATAGCACAGAATATCGTTATCATACTAGGTTGGACAAGGAGACCTGTGATAAGTATAAGCAAGCTTTTGATGCTGGAGACCGAAGCAATGGAAGGCC
>CAYMWT010000413.1:0-1827 GCA_964394055.1 uncultured Oscillospiraceae bacterium | reverse complement strand
AATGGGCCAAAATATCCACTGCTCAGCCGCAGACGATTTATTCAGTGTTTCCCTATGAGAGGCAGCCCGTTTTCTGTCCCGTTATACCCGGAAGCTTCCTTCCAGCAAGGTTTCCCCGCAGTCCCGGAGGAACCATTCGATTTTTCCCGGCACCCTCCGCTGCACCATGCGCAGATCCCACTGGCAGAGGCTTTCCTCCGGAATGGGAATGGTCAGTTCCACTGCTTCTCCCGGCTGCAAATACACCTTCCGGAAGCCGCATAGCTGCCGGATCCGGGAGGTGACCACTCCCTGGGTACGGTGGAGGTATAGCTGTGGCACCGCCCAGCCAGGACGCTTTCCGGTATTGCATACCCGGAAGGTCAGCGCCAGATCGTCTTCCCCTGGATTTTTGACGTCCTCATAGGCGAAATCGGTATAGCTCAGTCCATAGCCAAAGCCATAGCGCGGACGGCTCCCGTTATAATACGTCCCGGCACGGTAGGAATCCTTGGCATTGTAATATACCGGCAGCTGTCCCACAGAATCCGGCAGGGACACGGACAGCCGTCCTCCCGGCTCTGTCTCCCCCAGCAGCAAAGCTCCAATGGCCTCGCCGCCGGTAAGCCCCGGATAGAAGCTGCACACAATGGCGTCGGACAGCCCATGGATCTCCTCCATCTCATAGGGACGTCCTCCCATGAGTACGGTAACCAGAGGCTTTCCCAGGCCTTTCAGCCGCCGCAGCAGGGCCAGCTGGCCACCGGGCAGCCGCAAGTGGCAGTCGTCCACGTTTTCTCCGCAGTCCATGGTGACCGTATCCTGGCGTTTCAGGGCGCCATTGGTATCGAAGCTGCCTCCGGCAAACCGGCTGGAGGTTCCGCCAACCACGGCCACCACCAGGTCGCACCCTTCCATTTCCTGTAGGCATTCCTCCAGCAGTCCCTCGTCCTCTCCGAACATGGGACAACCGGGATGGTAGGAAATTCGGGAGGGCGTGCCGGAAACCAGGGCTTTCAGCCCTTCCAGGGGGGTGATGCCTGAATCCGGCTTCACAGGAGGGGTATAGTCTCCCAGCTGGTTATACAGGGCATGGGCATTGGGGCCGGTGACGCCGATGGTCAGGCCCTGTTCCCGGTTCAGGGGCAGAAGACCTCCCTGGTTTTTCAGCAGCACCAGGCTTTGCCGGGTCAGCTCCCGGATGGCGGGGCTATCCTTGGGGGTGAAGCCGCAATAGTCCCGGTTCTCTGGAACAAGGGGATGGTCAAACAGGCCACGGCGGAATTTCACCGTCAGAATCCGCTTCACCGCCTGGTCGATTCGTTCTATGGACGTAAGCCCCCGTTCCACCGTCTTTTCCAACTGGCCGAAGGCCGTATCCCACAGACCCATATCCACCCCGGCGTTCAAGGCCAGAGCGCCGGAGGCCACCCGATCTCCGGTGACCGCGTCCAGCTGATCGATGGCGACGCCGTCGGACATGACGAAGCCCTCAAACCCGTACTCCTCCCGCAAAAGCCCTGTGAGCAGGTCATAATTTCCGTGACAGTACACCCCGTCGATCTCGTTGTAGGCGGCCATAAAGCCGGAGACCCCAGCCTCCACGCAGGCCTTTACCGGAGGCAGGTGGATCTCCCGCAGCTCTCTGGAGCCGATCCGGGCAGCGCTGGCGTTGACACCGCCGGTGGTCTCTCCCTGGCCGCACAGATGCTTGGCGACCACATCCACGCCCTGGCTCTGGATGCCCCGAACCACGGCCCGGGCCATCTGGGATGCCAGGAAGGGATCCTCTCCGAAGCATTCCTCGCTTCTGCCCCATCGGGGATCCCGCAATATATCCAGCGCCGA
>CAYMWT010000412.1:0-1840 GCA_964394055.1 uncultured Oscillospiraceae bacterium | reverse complement strand
ACCCAGCCCCGTTTCTTCCAGCCCCAGGCCCAGCCCTTTTCCAGGGCGTCTATGACGTATTTGGAATCGGAATATAATTCCACATTGCAGGGCTCTTTCAGGGCTTCCAGGCCCCGGATGACGGCTGTCAGCTCCATCCGGTTGTTGGTGGTGCTGATTTCGCCGCCGGACAGCTCCTTTTCTACCCCGTTATAGGAGAGGATGGCGCCCCAGCCTCCAGGGCCGGGATTGCCGGAACAGGCGCCGTCGGTGTACAGGGTCACGGTTTTCATTCCACGTTTCCTTCGTCTGTGTCCTCCGGCTCCACACGCTCCAGAGATACCACCTGGTTACCCTCCTCGATGCGCATGACGATCACGCCCTGGACATCCCGCTTATAGACGTTGATGGAGGAGGCAGGGATCCGGATGATGACGCCGCCGTTTTCAATAACCATTACATCGTCGGTCTCCCCAACCACACGGCAGCCGGCTACATTTCCGGTTTTTTCCGTGATGTTGTAGTTCTTCAGACCCTTGCCGCCTCTGCCCTGAGGGATCTTCTCTCCATCGGGGCCGGTGCGGAGATACTCATTCAGCTCTGTCCGCTTGCCGAAGCCATTGACGGTAACGGTGAGCAGGGTCTTCCCCTCCTCTGCCTTTTCCGCGCCGACCACATAATCACCGTCACTCAGGGAAATGCCCCGGACACCGGCAGCGTCACGGCCCATGGGACGGACGTCATTCTCGTTGAAGCAGATGGCCATGCCCTGAGCGGTGGCCAGGAGGATGTTGTCATTGCCGTTGGTACGGATCACATTCACCAGATGGTCGTCCTCCTCCAGGGTAATGGCCCGGATACCGGCCTTCCGGTTGGTCTTCAATGCCACGAAGGGAATCCGCTTCACAGTGCCCTTCCGGGTGGCCATAATCAGGAATTCATTGTCATCAAACTCCCGGGTGATCACCATAGCCGTAACCTTCTCGTCCGCTTCCAGAGGCAGCACATTGACAATGGCAGTGCCTCTGGCCGTCCGTCCGGCTTCGGGGATCTGATAGCCCTTCCGGTGGTGGACACGTCCCAGGTCGGTGAAGAACAGCATATGATCATGGGTGGAGGCGATGGTCAGAGACTTGACGTAGTCCTCCTCCTTCAGGCTTTGGGCGCTGACACCACGGCCGCCACGGCTCTGGGTGCGGTAGGTATCCACAGGCATCCGCTTGATATACCCCTGGTTACTCAGGGTGAAGGCGCAGGTCTCCTCTTCAATGAGATCCTCAATGTCGATCTCGTCCTCGATCTCCTGAATTTCCGTCTTCCGGTCGTCGCCGTACTTGTCCCGGATCTCGATGAGCTCGTCCCGGAGCAGAGCCTTCAGCTTGCCCTCGTCTGCCAGCAGCTCCAGGTAATACTGGATCTTCTCCTGAAGCTCGTCATATTCTCCCTGGAGCTTTTCCCGGTCAAGGCCCTGGAGGGCTTTTAACCGCATATCCAAAATGGCCTGGGCCTGGATATCGTCCAGCGTAAACCGCTCCATCAGCTTCTGCTTGGCGTCGTCATAGGCGGAACGGATGATGTGAATGACCTCGTCAATGTTGTCCTGGGCAATGAGCAATCCTTCCAGCAAATGGGCACGCTCCCGGGCCTTCCGCAGGTCGTACTGGGTACGCCGGGTCAGGATCTCCTCCTGGTGCTTCAGATACTCGTCGATGATCTGCCGCAGGGACAGGATCTTCGGCTGTTTCTGGTTGTCTACCAGAGCCAGCATGATAATGCCGAAGCTGGACTGGAGTGCCGTCTGCTTGAACAGGTTATTGAGAACCACCTGGGGATTGGCGTCCTTTTTCAGCTCAATGACCAT
>CAYMWT010000411.1:0-1843 GCA_964394055.1 uncultured Oscillospiraceae bacterium | reverse complement strand
TATGTTGCGCTGTTTTTCTATACCCTTTTTAACCCTTGATTCGCATTATAAATATGGAGGATATTTGCCTATGATAGAAATTCCCATTTGGGAGAAAAGTAACCTGACACTGGAAGAGGCGACTGCCTATTCTGGCATTGGAATCAACAAGCTAAGGAAATTGTCGGACAGTGAATCCTGTCCCTTCGTCCTCTGGATTGGTTCCAAGCGGCTGATTAAACGACGGAAATTGGATGAGTACACAGATCGAATGTATTCTCTGTAAGGTACTCATTTTCTACAAATCCGATACTTGATAACTGGGCGGTGTTGCGGTATAATAATCACAACACCGCCCTTTGTCATGCCATGAAAGGAGTATAAATTATGGCAACAAAGGGTCAAAAGAGAAAAGATAAAGATCGAATCGTCCTCAAGGCTGGGGAAAGCCAGCGTCCCAACGGAACCTATGATTACCGCTGGACAGGTAAGGATGGAAAGCGCCATGCGGTGTATGCCAAATCACTGGAAGAGCTGCGCGAGAAAGAAGCGCAGATCGAGCATGATGAATTCTCAGGGTTGAAGGCAGAAGCCAGATGTGTCACGATCAATGAGATGTTTGATTTGTGGTGTCAGGTCAAGCGGGGGTTGAAAAATAACACCTTCGAGAACTACAAATACATGTACAACCTGTTCGTTCGTCCCAATTTTGGAAAGAAACGTATTTACGATCTGAAGAAAACGGATGTGAAGCGGTTCTACAATCACTTGGTTGACGAGCGAAATGTACAGGCATCTACAGTCGATACGATCCACACGGTGCTTCATCAGGTTCTTCAAATGGCAGTCGATGACAGATATATCGCCAACAATCCCTCGGACGGTGTTTTGAAGGAGCTGAAGCAGTCTCATGTTTTCAAGACAGAGAAGCGCAGAGGCCTTACAAAGCCGGAACAGGAATTGCTACTGAACTATCTGAGAACCCATCCGACCTACAACCATTGGTATCCGATTTTTGCGGTCATGATTGGAACAGGCCTGCGAATTGGTGAGGTTGCCGGATTGCGCTGGTGCGACATTGACCTTGAGGAAGGAATGATCGATGTAAATCATACTCTGGTGTACTACGATCACAGAGATACCGAAAGCAAGCAAGGCTGCTATTTCAATGTCCATACGCCTAAGACGAAAGCCGGCGTCCGGCAGGTTCCGATGCTGGATTTTGTCAAAGAAGCGTTTATGATGGAACGGGAGTATCAGCAGGAAACGGGTATCCAGTGCAAAGTAGTGATTGATGGCTACACAGATTTCATCTTTGTCAACCGTGAGGGCGGAACCTACTACCAGGGAACGCTGAACAAGACAATCCGAAGAATTATCCGGGACTGCAACGACGAGGTGCTACAAAAGGGTGAAGAAAACCCCGTGCTGCTTCCTCACTTTAGCTGCCACTCCCTCCGGCATACCTTTACCACACGGATGTGCGAGGCTGGCGTAAATATCAAAGTCATCCAGGATACCTTGGGTCATGCGGATATCTCCACGACGCTGAACATCTATGCGGATGTGACAGAGGATTTGAAAAAAGCAGAATTTGCCGGACTGGACAGCTTTTTCAAGGGACAAAGTGCATTGCAGCCGGCAGCTGTTCCGCAGTAATCTGTTTACGCCATTTAAGCCACAGCTTACGCCAACCAAAACACGATGTGTGTAGAGGTGTGTAGGGTTATGTGGCGTAAATGTTTGGATAGTAATATGGCAAAGGATTATGTAGTACAATGTAGGGTTATGTGGGTTTTTCCGTGCTAATCCCCCAGATGAAGCCCATCGAGCAGCAGTAACATAGTATATAGCGCCGAATGTG
>CAYMWT010000410.1:0-1844 GCA_964394055.1 uncultured Oscillospiraceae bacterium | reverse complement strand
TTGCCGGAGTTTTCCGCTTGCGGAAAAGGTCGCATAATGTTTGGTACTGCGACGACCTGAACGTCTGGGCCTAAAGATTCGCTGCTCAGCCGCAGACGATTTATTCAGAGTTTCCTTAGTCTTGCGCGAACAGATATTCCCGTACCAGGGCCTGCATCAGCTCGTCCCGGTCAATTTTGCAGATCATGCTTCTGGCGCCGTTGTAGTTGGTAATGTAGGTGGGATCCTCGGTGAGAAGATAGCCTACGATCTGATTGACAGGGTTGTAGCCTTTTTCTGTCAGGGCCTCGTACACATTCCGGAGAATGCGCCGCATGGTCTCTTTGTCATCGCTGGGCACGGTAAACTTCTGGGTATCCATATCCGTCATGGTTCTCAGCCTCCCTATTTCTTGAATAACGTCATTATAGCCTGGATTTCCCCGTCTGTAAAGCCTTAAATTCGGAATAATTTGTGAAATATGCTTACACTGAGGAATTCCGGCAGAAAAGGGGATCAGCGCAGGGCAGCGTCCAGCTTCTCCTTCAGGGCGGCAAGCACCTTGCTGACCACGGCCTCGGAATCTGTATCCGTCAAAGTCCTGTCATCGGAGCGCAGCTCCAGGGAGAAGGCCATGCTCTTCTTGCCCTCGGGCACACCGGCGCCCCGGTAGATGTCGAACAGCTTCACATCCCGCAGCAGCTTTCCGGCAGAGGCGGTGATGACCTGCTCCACCTGGGAGACGGTGATCCCTTCGTCACATACCAGAGCCAGGTCACGGGACACGGTGGGATACTTGGGCAGGGGGGTATAGGTGGCGTCGGGCAGCAGATGGTTCTGTAGCTCCGTGAAGTTGATCTCGGCGCAGTACACGTCCGTATCCATACCGTAATTCCTGGCGACCAGAGGATGCACCTGACCCATGACACCTACGGGAACACCGTCCACGCTGACCTGGGCACAGCGGCCGGGGTGATAGCTGGGGTTGTCCTTCACAGCGGTGTACTCCGTTTTCTTCACCCGAAGACCGGCGAAGATGGCCTCCAGCTCGCCCTTCAGGGTGAAGAAGGTTTCGCTGGTTCCGTAGGTGCCCAGCAGGAGCATTTTTGGCTCCTCGGGGAGAACCTGGCCCTCCCTGGGCAGGTAGATCTTTGCCAGCTCGTAGAGCTTGGCAGCCTTGTTGTGGTAGGCATTGTTCCGGGCCAGAATTTCCAGCATGGAGGGCAGGGCGATGGTGCGCATGATGGAGGTGTCCTCGCCCAGAGGATTCTGGATCCGCAGCGCGTTTCTCAGGGGAGAATCGGCGGGAAGCCGGATCTGGTCAAAGGCAGCGGGAGAGGTGAAGGAATAGGTGATGATCTCGCTGTAGCCCAGGCCCCGGCAAAGGGTACCGGCCCTGGCTTCCAGAAGCATTTCCGGTGTATAGCCGCCCTGGGTGGCGTTCTTGAAGGAGGTGATGGGGATTTCGTTGTAGCCGAAGGAGCGGCCCACTTCCTCGGCAAGGTCTGCCATACGCTGAAGGTCAGGCCGGAAGGAGGGAACCAGAACGGTGTCACCCTCCACGGGAATCTCCAGCAGGTTCAGATAGCGAACCATGTCCTCCCGGGAAATATCGGTGCCCAGCAGCTTGTTGATCTTGTCAACCTCCAGGGGAAGCTGCTTTGCCTCGGGAACGTAGTTGATCACATCGATCATGCCGTCCAGCACGTCGCCGCAGTTGAGCAGCTCCACCAGCTCACAGGCACGCTGGACAGCGGGTACGGTCATCATGGGATCCAGGCTCTTCTCAAACTTGCCGGAGGCCTCGGTGCGCATACCAAGGGCCAGAGCAGTCTGACGGATGGAGGTGCCGTTAAAGTTGGCGG
>CAYMWT010000409.1:0-1850 GCA_964394055.1 uncultured Oscillospiraceae bacterium | reverse complement strand
GTCTCCACCAGAACCTCGTCGAACCGGTCAAGGGCGTTCACCTGCTTGAGCTGGCTGAGAAGGTTACTAAGCATGCCGCCGGGGATCTGATAGGTCAGGCACTGGGTATCGGTGGCCATGGACTTGGGCATCAGGGTGCCGTCCTTCACGAAGTCGTCACGGACAGTCTTGAAGTAGTCGGCGATCTTCTTGGTGCAGGTATCGTCCAGGTCAACCTCGTAGCCCAGCTGACGCAGAGCGTAGGCCAGGGTCTCGGTCGCGGGCTGAGAGGTGCCGCCGGAGAAGGGAGAAATGGCGGTGTCGATGATGTCCACGCCGGCTTCCACAGCCTTCAGGTAGGTCATGAAGGCCAGACCAGTGGTGGAGTGGGTGTGCAGGTCGATGGGCATACCGGGGACAGCGTCCTTGATGGCGGAAACCAGGTCGTAGGCTTCCTTGGGGCCCATGATACCGGCCATATCCTTGATGCAGATGGTGGAAGCGCCCATTTCCTTCAGTTCCTTGACCATCTGAACGTACTTCTGCTGGGTGTGGACGGGAGAGGTGGTGTAGGAGATGGTGCCGGAAGCGATGGCGCCGGCCTTGACGGTGGCCTCCATGGCGACCTTCAGGTTGTTCACGTCGTTCAGCGCGTCGAAGATACGGATGATGTCAATGCCGTTCTCCACGGACTTCTGAACGAAGAGCTTTACAAAGTCATCGGGATAGTGGGAATAACCCAGCACGTTCTGACCCCGCAGCAGCATCTGCAGCTTGGTGTTGGGGGCAGCGGCGCGGATCTTCCGCAGACGCTCCCAGGGATCCTCGTTCAGATAGCGCAGGCACACGTCAAAGGTAGCGCCGCCCCAGCACTCGATGGCATAGTAACCGGCCTTGTCGATGGTGGAGAGCATGGGCTCGAACTTGGAATAGGGCAGGCGGGTTGCGATCAGAGACTGGTTCGCGTCACGCAGAACCGTCTCCACAAATTGAACTTTTTGAGCCATTTGTAGTAACCTCCGTAGATTGATGAAATATCAGGGGACTGCATGTTTGCATCTGTGCCGGGAGAGGACTCCCGGCACAGGTTCATTGAGGCGAAAGATTACAGCTGGGGGCCAGCGGCGACCAGAGCCTTGCCCTCGTCATTGCCGGTGTACTTGACGAAGTTCTTGATGAACCGGCCAGCCAGATCCTTAGCCTTCTCCTCCCAGACGGAAGCGTCGGCGTAGGTGTCCCGGGGATCCAGGATGGCGGGGTTCACGCCGGGCAGCTCGGTGGGAACCTCCAGGTTGAACATGGGGATCACCTTGGTGGGAGCGGAGTTAATGTCGCCGCTCAGGATGGCGTCGATGATGCCGCGGGTATCCTTAATGGTGATCCGCTTGCCGGTGCCGTTCCAGCCGGTGTTGACCAGATACGCCTTGGCGCCGTTGGCTTCCATCTTCTTGACCAGCTCCTCGCCGTACTTGGTGGGATGCAGCTCCAGGAAGGCCTGGCCGAAGCAGGCGGAGAAGGTGGGAGTGGGCTCGGTGATGCCCCGCTCGGTGCCGGCCAGCTTTGCGGTGAAGCCGGACAGGAAGTAATACTGGGTCTGCTCGGGGGTCAGGATGGACACGGGAGGCAGCACGCCGAAGGCGTCAGCAGACAGGAAGATCACGTTCTTGGCTGCGGGAGCGGCGGAGATGGGGCGAACGATGTTCTTGATGTGGGTGATGGGGTAGGACACACGGGTGTTCTCGGTGACGGACTTGTCGTCGAAGTCGATCTTGCCATTCTCGTCTACAGTGACGTTCTCCAGCAGAGCGTTGCGCTTGATGGCGTTGTAGATGTCGGGCTCGGACTCCTTGTCCAGGCCGATGACCTTGGCG
>CAYMWT010000408.1:0-1864 GCA_964394055.1 uncultured Oscillospiraceae bacterium | reverse complement strand
TCCACTCCAACGGCTTCTCCCTGTGCCGGAAGGTCTTCAACATTGATAACAATGATCCCCTTCTGTATGTACCCCGTGACGAGCTGGGCGGCAAGACCATTGCCGAAACCCTTCTGATCCCCACCAAAATCTATGTCAAGCCCGTGCTGGCTCTGCTCAACAAAGTAGATGTAAAGGGCATTTCCCACATCACCGGCGGCGGCTTCTACGAGAACATTCCCCGCTCCATCCCCGACGGTCTGGGCGCAAGGATCCGCAAAAGCGACATTCGGGTTCTGCCCATTTTTGACCTGATCGCCTCCTTCGGCAACATCCCCGAGCGGGACATGTTCAACACCTACAACATGGGCGTGGGTATGAGCATTGTGGTGCCTGCCGACCAGGCAGAGCTGGCCCTGTCCATCCTCAGGGAAAACGGCGAGGACGCCTACATCATCGGCTCCATTGTAGAGAGCGAAGAAAAGGTGATTCTGGAATGAAAACCCGGATTGCAGTTTTCGTCTCCGGCGGCGGCACCAACCTGCAAGCCCTTATCGACGCCCAGGGTAAGGTACTGAATAGTGGAGAAATCTCCTTGGTGGTATCCAACAACCGGGAGGCCTACGCTCTGGAACGGGCGAAAAAGGCCAACATTCCCACCGCTGTGGTTCTGAAAAAGAAGTGTGGCTCCCAGGCAGCCTTTGAGGCCCGGCTGAAACAGGTGCTCACAGAAAACCACATTGACATCATCGTTCTGGCAGGGTTTATGACCATTCTCACGGAGAGCTTCACCTCTGCCTACCCCAAGCGCATTCTCAACGTCCACCCGTCCCTCATTCCCTCCTTCTGCGGCGAGGGCTTCTATGGGCTGCGGGTGCATCAGGCGGCCCTGGACTACGGTGTCAAGGTCACAGGCGCCACTGTCCACTTTGTCAACGAGATCCCCGACGGCGGTGAGATCATCGCCCAGAAGGCCGTGGAGATTCAGCCCGGCGACACGCCGGAAATCCTGCAGCGCCGGGTCATGGAGCAGGCGGAATGGATTCTGCTGCCCCAGGCCGCGGAGCTGGTCAGCGCCCGTTGGGCAAAGGAACATAATCACACACAGGAGGTTGTCAAATGAACGTATACGAAATCAAAACCATGGCGGAACGCCTGGAAGGCAACACCTATCCCGGCCGGGGCATCGTCATCGGCAAGTCCGCCGACGGCAAGTCCGCGGTAGCCGCCTACTTCATCATGGGCCGCAGTGCCAACTCCCGGAACCGGGTATTCACCGAGCGTTGCGGCGCCGTCTACACCGAGCCCTTTGACGCCTCCAAGGTGGAGGATCCCAGTCTGATCATCTACGCCGCCATCCGCAAGATCGGCAAGAACCTGATCGTCACCAACGGCGAC
This sequence comes from uncultured Oscillospiraceae bacterium, assembly GCA_964394055.1. Classification (GTDB taxonomy): domain Bacteria; phylum Bacillota; class Clostridia; order Oscillospirales; family Oscillospiraceae; genus Faecousia. The sequence goes on along the minus strand of CAYMWT010000408.1, from coordinate 487 downwards.
CAGACCGACACCGCTTATCGGGGCCTTGCCAGCGGCATGAGCTTTGACGACGCTCTGTCCTGCCGCTGCTTTGAGCCCGACGGCCCCAACTTCACCCCCAGGATCAGCGGTCTGCTCACCTTCCAGGAGAGTGACTTCCGGTATCAGATGAGCATTCTCAAGTCCGGAGACGAAACCGGCTCCTTCTGCAACCAGTTCAGCTTCCACTACGGTTCCAAGGCGGGCCTGGGCCACTTCCTGCACACCTATGTCTGCGATGGCAGCCCCATTCCCACCTTCCAGGGAGAGCCGGAACGGGTGGCCATCCCCAATGACATTGACGCCTTTACTCAGGAAATCTGGAACGCCCTGGACGAGAACAACAAAATTTCCCTGTACGTCCGCTATATCGACCTGGCTACCGGTCAGGAAACCAATCGGATGATCAACAAGAATCAGTGAGGTGCTGTGAACATGAACGAATTTCAGTTAAAGTACGGCTGTAACC
>CAYMWT010000407.1:0-1872 GCA_964394055.1 uncultured Oscillospiraceae bacterium | reverse complement strand
AGGCCATCAGCTCGTCGCCGGTGATGGTCTCCTTCACCAGCAGGAACTCGGAAATTTCATCCAGCAGCCCCCGGTGCTCTGTCAGCAGCTGCTTGGACTCTTCATAGGCTCTGTCCAGAATCTCCTTGACCTCCTGGTCCACTCCCGCGGCGGTTTCCTGAGAGCAGTCCATATAGGCCTGGCCATCCAGGTATTGGTTCTGCACGGAGGCGGTGGTCATCAGGCCGAACCTTTCGCTCATGCCGTACTGAGTCACCATGTTCCGGGCCAGGGCTGTGGCCCGCTGGATGTCGTTGGCAGCGCCGGTGGTCTGGATGCCGAAAACCACCTGCTCAGCAGCCCGGCCGCCCACCAGGGTGCGCAGCTCTGTCCGCAGCTCATCGGCAGTGGACAGGAACTTTTCCTCCTCGGGCATCTGCATGGTATAGCCCAGAGCGCCGGAGGTATGGGGCACAATGGTGATTTTGGAGACAGGCTGGGAATGCTTTTCCAGAGCGGCAACCAATGCGTGGCCCACCTCGTGATAGGCAACCAGCCGCTTTTCTATGTCGGTGAGCACCGTGTTCTTCTTTTCGGTACCCGCGATCACCGTTTCAAAGGAGACCAGCAGATCCTCCTGGTTCACCGCCTTCCGGCCATTGCGCACCGCCCGGAGGGCAGCCTCATTGACCAGGTTGGCAAGGTCAGCGCCCACAGCGCCGGCAGTGGCCTGGGCGATCTTCCGCAGATCCACGTCCTCGCTGAGCTTGATCTTCCGGGTGTGCACCTTCAGGGTATCCAGACGGCCCTGGAGGTTGGGACGATCTACGATGATCCGCCGGTCGAACCGGCCGGGCCGGAGCAGCGCCTTGTCCAGAATCTCCGGACGGTTGGTAGCCGCCAAACACACAATGCCCTTGGAGGAATCAAAGCCGTCGATCTCGCTGAGCAGCTGGTTCAATGTCTGCTCCTGCTCGGAGTTGGAGCCGTAGCGGTTGTCCCGGGAGCGGCCCACGGCGTCAATTTCGTCAATGAAGATGATGCAGGGAGCAACCTTGGCCGCCTGCTGGAACAGGTCACGGACACGGCTGGCGCCCATGCCCACGAACATCTCCACAAAGTCAGAGCCGGAAATATAGAAGAAGGGCACGTCCGCCTCACCGGCCACCGCCTTGGCAAGCAATGTTTTACCAGTACCGGGAGAGCCAACCAGCAGGGCGCCCTTGGGGAGCTTTGCGCCGATGGAGGTGTACTTCTGGGGATTGTGGAGGAAGTCGATGATCTCCTGAAGGGATTCCTTTGCTTCGTCCTGACCGGCCACGTCCCGGAAGGTGACGCCGGTCTGCTTCTCCATATAGACCTTGGCCTTGCTCTTGCCAAAGCCGCCCATCATGCCGTCGCCGCCCATGCGCTTGGTCAGCATATTCATAACGAGGAACAGTCCGCCGATCATCACCACATAAGATAGAATCATCGTGATCATGGAGTTGTCCTCTACAATGAGCTTATTTACCTTGACGCCCATTTTAACGAGTTCTTCCGCCTCTTCCAGCATGTTGCCGTTTTGGGGCAGGCCGGTAAAGCAGGCCTTCTGCTGGGCGGGCTCCTTAGCCGCTTCCTCCTTGGTCATATAAACAACCCGGTCATACTGAATTTCCACCTCTGCCAGCTGACCGGCTTCCTTTGCCGCCAGAAAATCGTCCCAGGTAGTTTGAGTATATTGGCTGTTTTTCACCGCGTTGAAGATCCAGCTGAACAGAAGCACCAGCGCCACTGTGATCAGCAGAGCGGTACCGATGCTCTTTGGCCGGTTTCCGTCCGGCTTTTTATTTTGGTCATTGTTGCGATTCGGTTCCATAGCCGTTTCGCCTCCTTGTGTTTCCATATGTTGGG
>CAYMWT010000406.1:0-1875 GCA_964394055.1 uncultured Oscillospiraceae bacterium | reverse complement strand
CGGCTGTAGGCGAATATGGCCGCCTTCACTTGCTGGCCTCCCGATACTCCGTGGAAAACTCCGGCGCATACAGGCGGGAGCGGGTGTAATCCATCCCCAGACAGCCGCCCACGATGATCAGAGCGGTTTTGGTCAGGCCGCTATTACTGGCTGTCTGATGGAGGGTGCCCACCGTGCAGCGGAAGATTTTCTCATCCGGCCAGGTGGCCTTGTAAACGATGGCAACGGGCGTATTGCCCGGATAACCGCCCTCCAGAAGCTCCCTTTGCAGCTTCTCCGTCAGGCTGGTACTGAGGAACAGTACCATGGTCGCTTGGTGGGACGCCAGGGACTGGATGGACTCCCGCTCCGGGACGGCGGTCCGGCCGGAGGTTCGGGTAATGATGACGGTCTGGCTCACATCGGGCAGGGTGTATTCCGCCCGGAGAGATGCCGCCGCACCACAGAATGCACTGACGCCGGGACAGACGTCATAGGCAATGCCCAGTGCGTTCAGCGCATCAAACTGCTCCCGGACCGCACCGTAAATGCTGGAGTCGCCGGTGTGCAGGCGAACGGTATTTTTCCCGGCAGCTTCGGCGGCTTGGATCACCCCAAGCACCTGCTCCAGGGTCATTTCCGCACTGTTGTAAATTTCGCAGCCCTCGCTGGTATAGCCCAGAACCTCCGGATTGACCAGAGAACCGGCATAAATTACCACGTCCGCTTCCTTCAGCAGCCGGGCACCCCGAACGGTGATCAGGTCGGCTGCGCCGCTGCCTGCGCCAACAAAATGTACCATTATTGTACCTCCATGATGTATGAAAAGATTCCTGTAGATGAAAGCCGGGGCATTCAGCAGTCTTCGGACTTTTGTTTCACGATCACAAGGGAAAAGTACCCGGAAGGCTCTTTGAGCTCTGCAAAATGGGGATAAAACTTCTCATTTTCCATGCAGCAGTTTTCTACCATGGCAGCGCCTTCAAGCTGCCCGCTTTCCCGGAGTGCCTGCTGAAGTTCCAGAATGGAGCGTCCCGCCTTCATAAACACCTTGTTGGCCGATACCTCCGGCAGGGTTTCCGCCCGGTGGGAGGCGGGGATGATCAGCAGTGCCTCTCTGCCCTGGCACAGTGAACGGTCAAGACGGGCGGCTGCCGCACAGAAGGAGGGAACCCCCGGCACCACCTCCGCCGGGTAACCCCGATCCAGAACCCTTTGGTGCAGATACATATAGGTGGAATAGATGGTGGGATCCCCCAGAGTGGGGAACACCACATTCTTTCCCTGGTCCAGCAGCTCGCAGATCCGGTCCGCCGCCTGGGCATGGGCCTGCTCCAGGGTGGCCTTATCCCGCACCATCGGCATATTCGCAAAGGCAAGGGTTTTGCCTTCCAGATACGCATTTATAATATTCATGGCCTTCCGCTCCGGGCTGTTGGCATCGGGCAGCATCACCACATCTGCCTGCCGGAGAACCCGTACTGCCTTCAATGTCAGCAGCTCCGGGTCACCGGGACCGACGCCCACACCCCATAGCTTTCCAGTCCTTTCCAAGTGATCTGGGTGGTTTTTATCTGGATGATTCATGGTTTTCCCTCAACATTCTGTAAAAACTCTGAATTGATGCCTGCTGTCAGGCTTCTCCATTCAGGATTCTGTAAATCAGCGGCATATCGCAGCTGCTTCGTACCGCATCCGCAAGGATGTCATATTGCTGCTGCTTGTACGCTGTTCTGTCAAAAGCCATAAGCTCCTGGAACGGGACGTCCTTCTTCTGGCACAGCGCCCGGAGAATGGTGTCGGCTACACCGGGAGCGTCAAACAGCCCATGAATGTAGCTCCCATAGACATTGCCCTGTTCTATGACTGGGGGCAGCGCCTGCTCACTGCGGCCCA
>CAYMWT010000405.1:0-1878 GCA_964394055.1 uncultured Oscillospiraceae bacterium | reverse complement strand
ATGTGAACATCGACCAGAATAACTGCAACATCCCCAACGGTATGAACCCCGACGCCGAAAATGAGTGCGCCCGGTATGACGCTGTGATCGAAGCCTTCGGCGGCGCTGATTTGCAGCTGCTGGGCCTTGGCCCCAACGGCCATATCGGCTTTAACGAGCCCAATGATGCCTTTGTCAAGGGCACCAACAAGGTGGCTCTGAAGGATTCCACCATCGATGCCAACGCCCGTTTCTTCGCCTCCCGGGACGACGTTCCCACTCACGCCTACACCATGGGCATCGGCGCCATTATGAAGGCAAAGCGGGTTCTGCTGGTGGTCAACGGTGAAGGTAAGGCCCAGGCCGTGAAGGACTGCTTCTTCGGCCCCATCCGTCCCCAGGCTCCCGGCTCCATTCTCCAGCTCCATCCCGACTTCACCCTGGTTGCCGACGAGGCTGCCCTGTCTCTGGTGAAGGATCAGCTGTAACCGGTAAAAATCCCCTTCGGGGCATTTCACCAAAACTGTCATCCGCCTTCCGATTTCGGAGGGCGGATGCTTTTTTGTATTTTTTTCCCTTTTCCGGGTAGGATATTTCAAGAAAGGGGAAATGATCATGGAATTCATTCATTCGGAAACCAGGAAAAATCTGGCCCGTTCCTTCGCCGGAGAATCCCAGGCGAGAAGCCGCTACACCATCTATGCGGGCCTGGCCCGGAAGGAAAACCAGGAGTGGATCGCCCGGATCTTCGAGGAGACCGCCCACAATGAGGCCGTCCACGCCCAGGAGTTTCTGGAAATGCTTCAGAAGCTGGGAGGCTGCGGCGCCAATATTGAGATCGGCGCCGGGTATCCCTTCCAGCTGGGCGCCACTGTGGAGAACCTGAGCTTCGCCGCCGACGGAGAGCAGGAGGAGCACGACAACGCCTACCCAGGCTTTGCGGAGATCGCCCGTCGGGAGGGCTTCAAGGACGCCGCCCGGCTGTGGATGCAGATTGCCCGGATCGAGGGCGTCCACCAGAATCAGTTCCGCAGCCTGGAAGAGCAGCTGCTCAAGGGCGAGCTGACGGAAAAGGAAAGCCCCATCCGCTGGCGGTGCTTAAACTGCGGCTACACCTACGAGGGCATCCGGGCCTGCGACCCCTGCCCGGTCTGCGGGAAACCCGCCTCCTGGCAGGAGGGCGAGCTGGATCGGAAGGCATTCCTGGAGGATTAGCCCCTGTCTGCGGCGGGAAAAACCCCGCCGCAGAAAACTTTCTGGTTGCAGATGCCACTGCCATATGATATGATAGGTGACAGGATCATGTAACACAGAGGTTATGGCAATGAATTACATCGTATTGGATATGGAATGGAACCAGCCCTGGCCCGGCTCCCCTTCTTCCCAGAAGGTGCTTCCGGTGGCCATTCGTGGGGAGATCATCCAGATCGGCGCCGTCCGTGTGACGGAGGATCAGCAGGTAGCCGACGAATTTCAGGTCATGGTGAAGCCCAAATACTATCGCCGCTTAAACCGCCGGGTGAGTAAGCTTACGGGGATCAAGGAAACCCAGCTTAGGGAGGAGGGCATCTCCTTCCCCCAGGCCATGGAGGAATTCCGCCGCTGGTGCGGGGAGGATATTGTTTTCCTGACCTGGGGCTTTGATGACATTGGCATTCTCCGGGAAAACCTCCAGCTCTACGGCCTGGACACCGATTTTACCAACCGCTGGTATAACGCCCAGATGATGTTCAACGCCCAGACCGACGGCTCCAACTCCCAGAAGGCGTTGAAGACCGCCATGGAGATTTTCGGCATCGAGCCAAGCCGTCCTGCCCACGACGCACTGGGGGATGCCTACCACACCGCCCTGATCTGCGCCCAGCTGAATCTGAAGCAGGGTGCGGAGGAATATGACGA
>CAYMWT010000404.1:0-1884 GCA_964394055.1 uncultured Oscillospiraceae bacterium | reverse complement strand
CCGATTTGTCGCTCAGTTCATTTCCATATTACCACATAACAAGCTCAAATACAAGAACAGCTACAGCAATTTGTCTTGCTGCAGCCGTTCACTGTCTTATGAGCACTGCGCATTTGACCGGGGCTGATTTTATCTCATATTATGGACAAAATTGATTAAAAAATCGATAAACTCGTAGATCGTAGGTTTTTCTCCCTCATGGGGCAGGCTCTCCCAAAAGGCGATTTTCCGCTTGTCGCCGGAATCATAGGCATCCTGCCACATTTCTTCTATGGACTGTTCCATGTCCGCTACCACTTGTTCCTGAGATATGCCCTCCTTTTCTGCTACTTTTTGAATTGCTCGATGTACATTCGTTTTATCCATTGTATATGTTCCTCCTCATATGTTTATATGTTTCTATACATAGAGTTATATTCCCAGAACTTATATTCTAACTCTAACTTATATATACTATGGATGTCAACACAAATCTTTCGACAAGTATCAACATAATGCTGAGGTAACAACATGGAAGAATATGGCACAATCAAAATCAAACTGGATGAGCTGCTCAAAAAATCCGGCATGAGCAAAAATAAGCTTAGCCACCGGGCAGAAATGCAGCGCTCCCAAATCAATCATTACTGTAATAATGAAGCCGTCCGGCTTGATATCGACATACTGGCCAGGATCTGCACCGTATTTGACTGCAAGATTGAAGACCTTCTGGAATTCATTCCGCCTGAGAAAAAATAAACACCTGCGCCCGACTCTTGCAATGTGTCGGGCGTTGTTGTATGATAAAGGTGCAAAATTATGAAAGGGGAATTCGAATATGTATCGCTTCTATCAGAAAAACCAAATGGGCTTTTCCCTTGTCTCCATCGCCGCCTATGTGATTTTATTCAGCGTATCCGACAGTCTTTCGGAGGCTCTGGGCATTCAAAAGCTTATTACCGCTCCCGTCGCCCTTCTCTTCACCCTGTTCCTGTATGGCTTTCTCAACAGGAACGGATTGAAAGCGGAATACGGACTGTGCGCCTTCCGGGGAAATGCAAAGGATTTTCTGTACTTTCTGCCCCTTCTGCTGATCCTCAGCGTGAATTTGTGGAACGGCGCCGCCCTCACCGCCTCCCTTCCGGAGACCCTGCTGTTTATTCTGAGTATGCTCTGTGTGGGCTTTCTGGAAGAGGTGATTTTCCGGGGCCTGCTGTTCCGGGCCATCTCCCGGGACAATCTGAAGCTGGCAGTTTTCGTCTCCAGCATCACCTTTGGCATCGGCCACATTGTGAATCTGCTCAACGGCGCGGATTTTCTGCCCACCCTGCTGCAAATCTGCTACGCCACCGCCATCGGCTTTCTGTTCGCGGTGATCTTCCTCAGGGGGAAAAGCCTGTGGCCCTGTATCGTGACCCACGGTGTCATGAATTCCCTCAGCGTGTTCGGTGTTTCAGGCACTCAGGCAATGGATATTCTCGCAGCGGTGTTTCTGTGTCTTGTGTCCGTTGGGTATGCCCTGTGGATTCTGAGGCATACGAAAACAGAAGAAAACCTGTAAAAATCGGGCCGGAGGAAATCCTCCGGCCCAGCTTTTTGGGGTTTTCACTTATTTCAATTCCCACAGCTTGACCTGCTCGGATTTCTCATAGAGCTTACAATAGCTCTCATATCGGCTCTTCTCAATGTTCCCCTGCCGCAAGGCGTTCCGTACCGCGCAGTCCGGCTCCTTCCGGTGGGAGCAGTCGTCAAACCGGCATTTTCCCAGGTAAGGCCCAAAGTCCGGAAAGGCGTACTGAAGATTTTCCTTCAGAATCACCTCCATCTGGTCGGTGTCAAAGGAGGAAAAACCCGGGGTATCCGCCACATAGGTATCTTCCCCCAGAGCGTACAGCTCCACATGCC
>CAYMWT010000403.1:0-1908 GCA_964394055.1 uncultured Oscillospiraceae bacterium | reverse complement strand
CTCACCTGCGTTCCGGTGCAGGGAGATGCGATCACATCAGCTTCTTAGCAAGCCAGCCATCGGAAACCATATCCGGTCAAGTCAATATTACTCAAATCTTCTGCACCTCCAAATATCAGATTCAAGACTTGTCCTTCACCCAAATCACAGGTGACCGGCTTTTCTGAGAAATTAAAAAGCAGCAGCAATTCTTCACCATTGTACTTCCGGGAAATGCCCAGGACGGAGTCACAGCCGGTATCCAGAACTGTCACTTTGGCGTCTGAGCGGAAGGCAGAGTGTTCTGCGCGGATGGTTTCCAGCTTGCGTAGGAAAGAAAAGGCTTTTCCCTGTACTGTAGAAATATCCGTCCGCAGCGCTGCTTTCTCCCAGTCGAAATTACCTCGATGCAGATAGCGGCTGTCGTCCATTTTATCTGGGTCAGCTTTGTAGTCATTGTCGTTAAACTGGGCAACCTCGTCACCGCTATACAAAACCGGAATGCCGCTCTGGCTGAACATCCATGCGTGGAGCATCCAGAAACAAAGCAGGGATTGATCCATCAGTGCATTATCTTTTGTTTTTGCTGCTTGTTCCAAACCTGTCAGAGATGCTGTGGTTCCACAGAGGCGGGCATCCCCCAGCCTAGGATCATCGTTATACAATTCACCTTTTGACCAGCTGCCAGGGAGCTTTCCGGTGAACCAGTCGTTCAGGTATTTTTTATGGGCGACTTCCGTGATGCCGAACTGTTCCAGCCAGGGATAATCCAGGCCCCAGCCGATGTCATCATGACAGCGCAGATAGTTCTGGAACAGACAGGTTTCAGGCAGCGCCGTGACCTGCTCCATCTGCCGTCTCAACAACCTTGCATCCCTCGTGGCAACGGTGTGCCAGGTGGTGCACATGGTGGTAACGTTATAGAGCATATCGCACTCAGGCTTGTCCACAGTGCCGAAATAAGGAGCGACCTTTTTCGGCTCCATGACCACCTCGCCCAACAGCAGAACACTGGGGCAAACGATCTGAACAGCCAAACGCATCATGCGAACCAGTGTATGCACCTTGGGCAGGTTCCGACAGTCGGTGCCCAGCTCCTTCCAGATGTAGGGTACAGCATCCAGCCGGATCACATCCATTCCCTGATTGGCAAGGAAAAGCAGGTTCTCCACCATGTCATTGAAGACCATGGGATTGGCATAGTTTAAGTCCCACTGGAAGGGATAGAAGGAAGTCATGACAATCTGACCATCCTCCAGTTGGGTAAAATTACCGGGAGCCGTGGTGGGAAAAACCTGAGGTACCGTCTTTTCAAATTCATTGGGAACATCCCAGTTATCATAGAAGAAATAGCGGCTTCTGGCCACTGGATCACCGGCTCGGGCAGCCTTTGCCCAAGTGTGTTCCTCGCTGGTGTGGTTCAGCACAAAGTCCAGGCACAGCACCATACCTTTTTCGTGGCAGGCATCTGCCAATTCGGCCAGATCTTCCATTGTGCCGAGATCGGGTCGAACCTTCCGAAAATCAGATACGGCATAACCGCCGTCAGATTTGCCTTTCGGGGAATCCAACAGAGGCATCAGGTGCAGATAGTTGATGCCGCATTCTGTAAGATAGGACAGCCTTTCCTGCACACCCTCCAAAGTTCCACCGAAGTTGGCAGGGTACATCATCATACCGAGCAGTTTGTTGGAGCGATACCAGTCCGGCTCTGCCAGACGTTTTTCGTCGATAGCCCGCAGGGCATCCTTTCGAGCATTCCACTGTGCCTCCAGCATCTGAACAAAGTAATCAAATGCTTCTATATCATTATGGTAGAGCTCACAATAGAGCCATTTCAGTTCATCATAGCAATTAACCAGACGCGTGGCAAAAACGGATTTCTCCATGGCAACCGCCTTCCTTTCTCTCTGAAAAAAGGGCCGGATA
>CAYMWT010000402.1:0-1917 GCA_964394055.1 uncultured Oscillospiraceae bacterium | reverse complement strand
ACTCCTGTGGAGAAGCTGTTCCGGATTGTGGAATGTAATTTTATGTAAACTATTCGCCGGTCTGCTTCCGGAATTCCTTCGGGGTAACGCCCATACGCTCCCGGAAGGCCTTGGTAAAATAGCTCACATCGTTAAATCCGCAGTCCAAAGCCGTCTCTTTTGCGGTTTTTCTGGTGGTTTTCAGCATTTCCGCCGCTTTTTCCAATCGAAGATTTTTCACATACTGCATAGGGGTGCTATCCATCAACTGATGAAAGCACCGCAAACAGGCGCTGGGACTGATATTGACGCTGGCGGCGATTTTTTCCACAGTCAACTCATCGTTAAAGTTCTGGTTGATATATTCCAGCATGGCCCGGATTCTCTCCTCATACACCAGTTCCTGCTGAGACAGGGACTGGGCGATTACAGGACAGTTCCGGCTGATCAGTCCCAGAGCCGCAGTGAGCTGGTAACGGACAAAATTCTCATAATCCTCCTGCTCCATTTCCACAGCCTGCCAGGCAGCCTGAAAGCAGTCCAGAGCCTCCTGTTGCCAGGGTACATCCCTGTGAAGCACCACATATCGGAAGGCGGAATCCGTCAGCAAAGGCTTGATCAGCTTCTCCCAGAACACACTGTCCCGGTTGCCGCTGACCAGACGGGAATGGAAGACAGCGGAATGGAATTTAGGAAGCGCACCTCTTCGCTTTTTGTGGGAGGGACGTTCCACACTGTGCAACACACCGGAGTTGATGAAAATACCATCCCCGGGCTGAAGGGGTAAACGCATATTTTCCACCAGAAACACCGTTTCCATTTCAAAATCCAGAGCGTATTCAAACTCCTCATGCCAGTGCCAGGGCACGGCGCTTTGGGACATATCATCCGCGTAGCAGCCAATGGGGAAGAACAGAGTTCCATGTTTTACCAGCTCGTGCTGGTCTGTGCCTGCCATGGATTTTCCGGGTAAAACCGCCATTTTTTCCTCCTGAAAAATAATGATGAAGGTTTTGTCATAGAAATATAGGGTTATTATTCTATATGGTTTTCTTTTTCAGTGATATAATCATAGCATACCTGAGGGAGATACACAATATAAATTTTCCTTGGGCGCACAAAATGAAGCTCAGGAAAGGAGCCATGCGAAATGATTCAAATTTTAAACCCCAACAAGGAAACTCTCATGCAGAACATTGATGCCTGCGAAGGTCAGGTTTTTCTGAATTTAAGCGACGGCACTGCCTGTGATCTGAAAAGCGATCCTGTAGCTGTCCGCCTGTTTAAGACCCTGGATGTTCCCAAGGACGGAATCTTCATCACTCTGTCCAATCCCAGAGATTTTAACCGCTTCGTCCGCTATCTGATGGACAACAAGGCCTGTTAAAATGACCTTTCCCTTCTCCCAATTGAGAGACTCCTAAAAAAATCCGGCTCTGATTTTTCAGAGTCGGATTTTCTTGTTACTTAAACCGCTTTTCCAGTGTGGCCGCGGACAGCTCCGTGAGCCTTACCCGGGAAAAGCCGTATTCTGAGGTCAGCACAAAGGATTTCGGCAAATCGTCACAGGGTACCACCTCACCCTCCCGTTCCGCCCGGTCTAAAAATTCCCGGGTGCGTTTGGAGGTGGAGGTGTTGTCCAGATCAAAAATGCCGATCACATTCTTGTCCCTTACCGCAAAGTCGTTTCCGATGGACAGATACATGATTTTTACCTTTCCTTCTGGGCCTTGCTCTGGGCCACTGCCAACTCGTCACAGCGATTGTTCTTGGGATTCTCGGCATGGCCCTTTACCCAATGACAGGTGACCTTGTGCTTCATGGTTAAGGCAAGCAGGGTTTCCCAAAGATCCGGGTTCAGAGCCGGCTTTTTGTCCGACTTTACCCAGCCCCGTTTCTTCCAGCCCCAGGCCCAGCCCTTTTCCAGGGCGTCTATGA
>CAYMWT010000401.1:0-1925 GCA_964394055.1 uncultured Oscillospiraceae bacterium | reverse complement strand
CATTTACGATCATCCTTGCGTTTTACTATGTCTGTATGCGGGAGGAAATATCCAGGCAGGGACAGTTCCTGTTTGCATCCATATGCTTTGCTGTTTTAGGCGCAACTATTTTCCTGGTGCTGCATAATATGCGGCAGTTGAAAAAAGAGCAAGAGTATATGCGTATGCGCAGTGAAGTTACACAGTTAGAACATGAGAAAAACTATTATGATATTTTGGGCAGGCAGAATCAGCAGCTTATGATTTACGCCCACGATGCCAAAAATCACTTGGCAGCGATTCAAGACTTAAGTGAGGATCCTCAGATCCGAGGATATGTGGATCAGCTATCCAGTGAGCTGGACGACTATACCCGGAGTTGCCATAGCGGAAACAAGCTGCTGGATGTGATTCTGAACCGATATGTTCTGGAATGCCAGAAACGGGGCCTGAACTTTGATTACAATGTTAAGGTGTGCAACCTCAGTCACATCGACGATATGGATCTGGTGACAATCCTTGGCAATCTCCTGGATAACGCCATAGAGGCTGCTGAAAAAAGTCAGGAAAAAACCGTGTATCTGGAAACCTCCCTGCGGAATCATTATCAGGTCATTCTGATACAAAATAGCAGCCTTCCGCCAAAAGAAGCCCATGGCCGCTTGCAAACCACCAAGCAAGATCACGCCATGCATGGTTTTGGAATAAAGAGTGTCGCTAAGAGTCTTAAAAAATACAATGGCGATCTGCATTGGGATTATGATGAAGACGATCACTTATTTACGATGACAGTGATGATCGACACAGTATTGCAAGATAAAGAAGTTACCCTATAGGAATCTGTCCACCCTCCAAGATCGGAGGGTGGGCTTTTTGTCCGAAAATTCCCTTTTTTTACAAAATTTCTTGATAGTTTTACAACTTCTGTTGAAATCTTATATCGACTCGAATAAGATGATTTATGCCCCACTGTGTTTCCTGGCTAATATGCCATGTGTTACTGCGGATTTTCATCCGTAAGTTGGCTCAATAGTTCCTTCATTTTTTTAGGAACTGGAACCCCCATGCGTGTAATGTTCTCGAAAATTGAAATGCCCTCATTAGAGATATAGTACAGGATTACGGCATTTCTCAGTGCTGTGGTATCAATGACATTTTTCTCAATGAGTGTTGCTAGTGCTACAACACAAAGAATCCCCATTTTTTGGCCAAGCCTTTTGCACCGATACGGCTGGAAACCTGTTTGTTTACGATTGCCGCACAGACCCCGGTGATATAGTCTATGGACATGAAGATGATTAGAGTGAGAAAAATTCCATCCGCACCGCCAAACAGTGTGTTAATGGCAGATGCCGCCCACATTACTGTTATCCGGTATATATCTTTCACAGACTCATTCAGATTGCTCATAGTAGCCATCCTTTCCTATTGTGCTATACATGAGAAAGAGAATAATTCGGGGAATATGTAAAGCGGCTGAGCAGCAAAAATTTCTTTAATCAAGGGTTTACAAAATAAATAGGTTTATCTCCTTTCTAGAAAAAAGGAGATAAACCTATGATTAAATCCCTGATTGACAGACTTCCGGATGATGATGCTGCTTTGCAGCTATTAGGAATGTTTGATAAGCTATTGAGGAAATATGCCCGTTTGCTTGGAACAGAGGATGCTTATGAAGAATTGCGCCTCTTTTTCTTTGAATTGTTGGACAAATTGAAGAGTAAAGAACTCTGTAGCGATAGTGATGGATATGCTGTGAACTATATATCGAAATCTGTAAAGAATCAGTACATAGCTCTATCGAAAGCACGAAACTCCCGCAGAGAAGATCCATTTTCAGATATGTCCGAAGAACAGATGATTTACGTTGAACAGATTGCAGCTACGGATGATTATAATGGTCCCCTTGTCAAGACCACTCTTGAAGAAATAATCGTGAACACATT
>CAYMWT010000400.1:0-1931 GCA_964394055.1 uncultured Oscillospiraceae bacterium | reverse complement strand
CTCTCCCTCCGGGAGAGCTGTCGAGCGTAAGCGAGACTGAGAGGGCACGCCCGTGTGGACAAGCCGCAGCCTCAATTACTGTTCACAAAAGGTTTACAGGAATGGAGAAGAATTTTCAGGTTTCTTTCAGGAAAAAGTGGTAAGGTATGGTCAAAGAAAAGGAGGTCATCGTATGAGTGACTATTTTGATGATAACATCTATTCCGAACCTGAAAAAAATACAGCATCCGCCATGCCTGACGAGCAGCCCCAGAGCTTCCCTCAGGTACACGACCACCAGGAGCCCAAGCCCAAGAAAAAGAAGAAGGGCCATACCGGCGCGGTGATCGCCCTGGCTCTGTGCTGCTCCCTGCTGGGCGGCATTTTGGGCGCCGGCGGCGTAGTCCTGGCCCAGAACCTGGGCAAGGCTCCCGCAGAGGATCGCCGGGGCGCTGTCAGCGTCATGGTGGAAAGCAGCCGGAAAACCAGCCAGCTTCAGACCGCCCAGGTGGACACCAGCAAGGAAATGACCCCGGCAGAGGTTTACGCCGCCAACGTCCATTCCACCGTTGGCATTACCACCTCCATCACCACCAACTACTGGGGCTTCCAGACCACCTCCGCAGCCTCCGGCTCCGGCTTCATCATCACCGATGACGGCTATATCCTGACCAATCACCATGTCATCGAGGATTCCAATTCCATCACCGTGACCATGTACGACGGAAGCGTCTATGACGCCGATCTCATCGGCTACGATCAGTCTAACGACATCGCTGTGCTGAAGATCGACGCCACCGGCCTGACCCCTGTGGTTCTGGGCGACTCCGACGCCATGAACGTGGGCGACCAGGTTGTGGCCATCGGCAACCCTCTGGGTGAGCTGACCTTCTCCCTGACCGCCGGCCTGATCAGCGCAAAGGATCGTCAGATCACCATGTCCGGCGGTACCACCATGACCCTGTTCCAGACGGATGCCGCCATCAACTCCGGCAACTCCGGCGGCGCTCTGTTCAACCTGTACGGCGAGGTGGTGGGCGTTACCAACGCCAAGTATTCCAGCTCCTCCTCCGGCGCCTCCATTGACAACATCGGCTTTGCCATTCCCATCAACACCATCCGTCCCATTGTGGAGAGCATCATTGAAAAGGGCTATGTGTCCAAGCCCTATATCGGCGTCACCGTGAGTAACGTCAGCAGCGAATCCCAGCTCTATGGTCTGCCCAAGGGCGCGGCGATTCAGAGCGTGACAGAGGACAGCCCCGCGGAAAAGGCCGGCCTGCAAAGAGGGGACATCATCACCAACGCCAACGATACGGAGATCACCAGCAGTGACGACCTGGTATCCATGGTTCGGAAAATGGCCGTTGGAGATACTCTGAATGTGACGGTGTATCGTCAGGGCCAGACCCTGAACATGACTGTGACCGTGGAGGAGCAGATCCAGCCCGCCATTCAGGAGGAGACCCAGCCGGTTCAGCAGTCCCAGAGCAGCAGCGGGCAGGGGAATTTCCCCTTCGGCTTCTTTGGCGGCTGGTAACGGAAAACAGTATAAGGGAATCTCTGAATAAAAATGCCTGCCGCTTTTGTAGCGACAGGCATTTTTTCGGGATGAATTAACCAAGAACGGTTCCGTCGGGATGGAACAGGGGGAGCTTTTCCAGATAGGTTAGATCCTCCCGCTGCTGGGCGTCGCCCTCGGCCAGAATGGCCATACGGCCGCAGATGATGCCGCCGGCCTTTTCTACCAGGGCTTCCAGAGCCTTCAGGCTTTCCCCGGTGGAGATCACGTCGTCCACGATGAGGATTTTCTTGCCCTTCATGAGAGCGGCGTCAGCGCCGTCCAGATACAGCTTCTGCTCCTTGGCAGTGGTGATGGACTGAACGGTGACGCTGAAAATGTCCCGCATGTACAGCTTGGGGCCTTTTCTTGCCAGGATGTACTTCTTGTC
>CAYMWT010000399.1:0-1933 GCA_964394055.1 uncultured Oscillospiraceae bacterium | reverse complement strand
CCCATGCTGTCCCGGTTTGAAAATCCCACCGGGGTGCTGCTGAAAAACACGGTATTCCTGGCCATGGCAAATCTGCCCAGAACCATTGCCCTGGGGATCATCAACGCCGGAACCCTGCTGCTGTGTCTGCGGTTCATCCTCCCTCTGTTCTTCCTGCCCTGCCTCGCCGCCTTGCTGGGAACCCTTTTCCTGGAACCCATGTTCCGTCCCTATATGCTGGAGACAACGACGGAAGAGAACTGAAAACCTACCCGGGCCGGGCAGCAGGAATGCTGACCGGCCTTTTCCTTCTTTTCCTGTGAGAAACGGGAACCTTCCTTGACACCTATGGATATTTATGGTACAGTTAGACTATGTTTGACGGAGAAACATATGATTTTGGAGGAGAGAGAATGAAAAAGAAAAACCCCATCGCGCTGCTGCCCATCGGCGTATTTCTGCTGATCTATCTGGGTCTGGGTTTGCTGTTCGAGTACGGCCTGAAGATCCCCATGGGCTTTTACAACATCCCCATCGTCATCGCCTTTCTGGTAGCCATTCTGGTTGCCTGCCTGCAAAACAAGGCCCTCAGCTTTGACGAAAAACTGGAGATCATGGGCCAGGGCGTGGGCGACAAGAACATCATCACCATGCTGCTGATCTTCCTGGTGGCCGGCGCTTTTGTAGGCGTGGTAGGCCGCTCCTCCGCCCAGAGCGTGGCCTACTTCATGCTCAGCCTGATCCCGCCCCAGTTCGCGGTGGCTGTTCTGTTCATCGTGGCCTGCTTCGTCTCCACCGCCATGGGTACCTCTGTAGGTACCATCACCCTGATCACCCCCATTGCCGTGGAGGTTGCCCAGGCTTCCAGCTTCCCGGTTGCCCTGTGCGTGGGCAGCATTGTGGGCGGCGCCATGTTCGGCGACAACCTGTCCTTCATTTCCGACACCACCATCGCCGCTTGCAACGGCCAGGGCTGCGCCATGCGGGATAAGTTCCGTGGCAACTTCTGGATCGCTCTGCCCGCCGCTGTGGCCACCCTGGTGCTGATCCTGATTCTGACCCTGGGCCACAACACCACCCCCATTGTGGAAAGCTACAACCTGCTTCAGATCCTGCCCTATGTGCTGGTGCTGACTGGCGGCATTGCGGGCATCAACGTATTTGTGGTGCTGCTCATCGGCATCGTCTCCGGTGCCATTATCATGCTGGCCACCGGCCAGACCGCCGCCACCGAGCTGCTCGCCAGCATGGGCAGCGGCGCTGCCGGTATGTTTGAAACCAGCATGGTGGCTGTTCTGGTTGCCGCCATGTGCTCCCTGATCCGGGTCTACGGCGGCTTTGACGCTCTGCTGGGCTTCATTCAGAGCCTGTTCAAGGGCAAAAAGGGTGGCCAGCTGGGCATGGGCCTGCTGGTGGGCGCTATGGACATTGCCACTGCCAACAACACCGTTGCCATTGTCATGGCCAACCCCATCGCCAAGGAAATGAGCCAGGAATATGGCATCAGCCCCCAGCGGACAGCCTGTTTGCTGGACACCTTCTCCTGTATCTCCCAGGGGATCATCCCCTACGGCGCTCAGATGCTGGTTGCCATATCCGCCACGGCGGAGCTGGGTGTCTCCCTGTCCGCCTTCCAGATCATGGGGTATCTGTTCTACCCCTACCTGCTGCTGGTCAGCTCTCTGGTGGCGATTTTCCTGGTGAAGGAAAAGAAGTAAGCTATGCTCATGCCCTCTCAGTCACGGCTTACGCCGTGCCAGCTCTCCCGAAGGGAGAGCCAAGTGGGTTGTTCCGTATTTTTACAGCTCTAAAATCTTTGAACCATGCTCTTGGCTCTCCCTCTGGGAGAGCTGGCTCGCGAAGCGAGACTGAGAGGGAAAAAAGTGCTGTCCCCAAACAGGCAATGTCATTAAGTTAGTGGCATAGTTCCAGTGGTGGATAGCAAACAGAATGA
>CAYMWT010000398.1:0-1950 GCA_964394055.1 uncultured Oscillospiraceae bacterium | reverse complement strand
ATTCAGATCGGCCAGGTCTACCCGAGAGACGAGGAGCGGAGCATGAACATCAAGGGCCGGGACTTCAAGACCGGTATGCCCAAGACCGTGACCCTGACCTCTACGGAGATTTACGAGGTTCTTCGCCGTCCCGCCCGGCAGATTGCCGACGAGGTGCTGGCGGTCATGGAGCAGACCAGCCCGGAGCTGATCTCCGACGTGTCCGAAAACGGCATCACCATCACCGGCGGCTGCGGCCAGCTGTGGGGTATGGATCTGCTGCTCATGGAGCGGACGGGGATCCCCTGCATCCTGGCGGACGATCCGGATTCCTGCACCGCCTACGGCGCGGGCAAGTCCCTGGCCTGGATCAACAACATGCAGGAAGGCCCCATCAACATCGCAAGAAAACGGGCCATGCGGGGTTGAGACAAGAATCAGACATAAAAAATCCGATCCTTCCTTTTCAGGAGGATCGGATTTTTGGTGTTTAAAGATAGTCCTTGTTTTCGTCCTGCCAGGGCTCCGGGTCACCGGAAGGGGCGGCCTGGGGCTGCCGTCTGGGAGGCATACCCAGATCCTTTTCCCGGTTGAAGAACAGGAAGAAGGGCTCGGTGACGCTGAAGAGAATGCTCAGCACCAGAAACAGCACGCAGTTGTTGGGATCCAGGGATTTATACAGGTCGTACAGGGCAATGTAGCGGATAATGGCGCAGGCAATGGATACACCCACCAGAGGGATGCACAGGCCCAGAATGCTGAAAATCGGGCCCAGAAGGGCGCCGGCAAAGGCCTCCTCGCTGATGTAGCCGGTCATGCCGAAAGCTGCCTTGACTACCATTACCACAGCGGCGACGCCGATGGCAATGGCCATTACCAGATTGGCAATGCTCAGACCCAGCAGGATCTTCCGCTTGGACTTGTTGACGCCCCGCACCACATACTGATACTGGTCGGAAATGGAGCCAAGCAGCCAGCAGTTTACCACGGGAATCCAGGCCAGCCAGGGCTTATGAATGCCACGGCGCTGGGCAATGGTGTACAGAGCCAGGGCGGTGAGCACATAGCTTGCCACGCTCAGCAGGATGGAGGGCACCCGCAGAATATCGGTGATGCCGGAGAGAAGCCCAAGCAGCGGGGTCAGCGCGTCATGGGCGTAAAATCCATAATCGTATGCCATAATCAATACCTCCTTTACCTCGGTGTGGTTAGTTTACCACGAAACGACAGGAAAGGCAATCTTTTTTTCGGCTTACTTCATCAGGCGGCAGACAAGCTCGGTGTAGGCGTAGGGATCCTCCAGAGGCAGATCCGCCATGAGCTGGGCCTGGCAGCACAGAAGGGTTGCGTAGTCCTTGGCAAGCACAGGATCCTCGGTCATGACCCGCTGCAAGGTCTTCACAGCCTCATGCTCGGGGTTCAGCTCCAGAATCCGGCCTACGTTGAAGGCAAATTCCGGGTTGGCCTTCTTCATGTACTTCTCCATCTCGAAGCTCATACCGGCCTCGGGGGTCATGCACACGGGATGGCTGCCCAGATTCTGAGACAGCTTTACTTCCTTGACGGCGTCGCCCAGGGAATCCTTGACGAAGGTCAGGAAGCCCTTCATGGCCTCGGTCTTTTCCTCCGCTTCCTTTTTCTCCTCCTCAGTCTGGAGACCCAGATCCTCGGTGGAGACGTTGCAGAAGGACTTTTCCATATAGGTCATCAGGGTCTGGGGGATGAACTCGTCCACATCCTCGGTGAACAGCAGTACATCATAACCCTTCTTGTCCAGGGTTTCCACCTGAGGCAGCTTGCTCAGCAGGCTCTTGTTTTCGCCGGGGGCAAAGTAGATCTTCTCCTGGCCCTCTGCCATAGCGTCTACATACTCCTTCAGGGAGATGAGCTTCTCCTGCTTGTGGCTGTAGAACAGCAGCAGATCCTGGCAGGCGTCCTTGTGAGCGCCGTAGTCGGAGACGGTGCCGTACT
>CAYMWT010000397.1:0-1959 GCA_964394055.1 uncultured Oscillospiraceae bacterium | reverse complement strand
GTGAAGGAGATCGTCAGCGCCCATGGAGGCAGCCTGGAGGTGGAGAGCACCCCGGACGTGGGCACCAGGGTACGGATCAAACTACCATAAAGAAATGAGGGGATCAAAATGAAACAGCTGTTTTGCTTGGTTATGGCAGCGCTGATGCTGCTGGTATTGTTCACCGGATGCGGAAAGACGGAGACGTCCATGGTTCCGGCGGAACCCGAAGCCACCCTGGCCAAGGGCACAGAGTGGACGGCGGTGCCCCAGGAGGAACCGGTTTATGAGGTGCCTGACCGGTTCACCGGAGAGTGGACAGGCTTGGAGGACATTATCCATGTATCAGCCGACGCGGAGATTCTTCTCCCGGAGGACATGGGAAAGCTCTGTACCGCCAAGGTAGCGCGCCATGCCTTTACCCAGGAGGAGGCGGATAAAATTTTGGAGGTGTTTCTGAAAGGAAATCCCCTCTATGAGGAGGTGTACCTGACAAAAGAGCGGTGCCAGGGAATCATCGACAAGTACGAAGCCATCCTCCGGGGAGAAGCGGAATACACCGGGGACGGCACTATTGACCGGGTGCCGGGGCTGATCGAACTATACAAGGAGGAGCTGAAAAAGGTACCCTACGCAGGGGAGAAGCGGCTGGCGGATACGCAATTCCACCATCCGGAGCCGCCCATGGGTTCCACAGGGGGCGATTACTCCAATTATGTGATTAAGGGCTATGCCGATGTGGATGGGAAGACATTGCATGTTAGTTTTCACAATTGTGGAGACACCCACTATCGGGCAGATGAGGTGTGGATCTGGGAGGAAGGCTACGGTAGCATGGGCGGTACGCCACTGATCACCTGGGATTCCATTGATGCCAGATACAATTTTAAGCTTGGTTCCATGGATGGGTATGAGAAAGCCCTGGCTGTAGGCGAAGGATTGCTGGAAGAGCTGGGCCTGGAACAGTTCGTCTGTGATGGGATCATTCCCATGGGGTATGCCCAGGAGGAGGTCGTTGACGATCACTATGAGCCGGTGGCTACGGGAGAAAATGGGGTTCTGCTGGAATATGTGCGGAAGGTGAACGGGCTGCCCCTGACGAGGACCAATTATGATGGGGGCGCCAGCGAAGCGGGCATGTCCGATATGGGCTGGTGGCATTATGAGAAGATTTCCATATATGTACTGGGGGACAGGGTGGTCTGCTTCCAGTGGTGGAACCCCTATGAGGTGACGGATATCCAAAGTGCCGGAACGCTGATGGACTTTCAGGACATTCAGGAGATTTTCGGGAAGATGATCTTCGTGAAGAATAACCGCTGGCTGGGGATCAACAAGGCCAACGGTTCCGACGACTACCACGCGTATCAGATCGACAAGGTGCAGCTGACCCTGATGCGGGTTCGGCCCAGGGACAACGTGACAGAGGGCACCATCGTACCAGTCTGGGACTTCTGGGGAACCCATCATTGGTACGAGGAAACCGGAGAGCCGGACTATGGTGTCCAGCTGACCATCAACGCCCTGGACGGCACCGTGATCGACCGGGAAATCGGATACTGAAGAGAAAGAAGGGAAGACTTGTGAAACAGCGTATTTGCTTGGTTCTGGGAATGCTGCTGGTAACCCTAGCCGGCTGCGCCAAAGAGCAGGAAGCCCTGCCGGGGCTTCCTCCGGCCACGGAAATCCAGGGGCAGGCGCAAGCCTATGAGGTTCCTGACCGGTTCACTGGAGAGTGGACGGGCTTGGAAGACACCTACTTTGTAAAAGCCGACGCCGACATTCTCCTGCCGGAGGACATAAGCAAGCTCTGCACTGCCAAAGTAAAGCGCCACACCTTTACCCAGGTGGAGGCGGATAAGGTGCTGGAGGTGTTCCTCAAGGGAAATCCCCTCTATGAGAACATCTACGCCACCAAAGAAAGCCTGCAAGAGAGTTTAGAGCATTATGAAGCCATTCAGCGGGGCGAGATCCCCTATG
>CAYMWT010000396.1:0-1962 GCA_964394055.1 uncultured Oscillospiraceae bacterium | reverse complement strand
AAAAAAGAGAGAGGGAATTTTATGAACGAGCCAATCAAGACGGAGCCATCCGGGAAGCCTGCAAAAAAACGGGCCCTGACGGACAATATTCTAATCCTGTTCCTGCTCACCTTTGGGCTGATGTTTGCAGGCCAGCTTCTGGGCGTCCTTCTGATCTTGCCCCTGGGCCTTCTCCCTTATTCGGATGTGCTGGTTACTCTGACGGATTACCTGCTGTTTTTGGGAATGTGGGGATTGGCGCTGCTCTATCTCCGCTTTACAAAAAAGAACCGGCCCATTCTCGGGGCCGTGGGCAGGAAAGCAGCAGGGAACAACTGGAAGCTGCTGCTGTTTGGCTTCGGCGTGGGCTTTGGCCTCAACGCCCTTTGCGTTCTGGTGGCATGGCTTCACGGAGATATCGTCCTGACCTTCGTCTCCTTCCGTCCGTTGCCGTTGCTGGCGGTTTTTGCCGCGATCTTTGTGCAGTCTTCGGCGGAGGAACTGCTTTGCAGGGGCTTCCTCTATCAGCGGCTCCGGCGTGGCTATCGCAGCCCGCTGGTTGCCATCATCGGCAATTCTCTGCTCTTTGCTCTGCTGCATTTGCTCAACGACGGCGTGACGGTGCTGTCGGTGCTGAATATCTTTACGATCGGGATTTGTTTTTCCCTGATGGTCTGGTATCTGGACAGTCTCTGGTGTGCCATGGCCGTTCATACGGCATGGAACTTTACCCAGAACATTCTCTTCGGCCTGCCAAACAGCGGAATGACGGTGCCGTTCTCCGTCTTCCGGCTGGATGGGGCGAAGGGCAGCTTTGCTTACGACGTGGGCTTCGGCCTGGAAGGAACGTTCTTCGCGGACGCTGTATTGATCGCTGCCTGTGTAGTGCTCTGGCTGTGGGGCAGAAAGCATGGGAAAAAACCTCTGGATGTCTGGGCAGAACCCGCTCAAGAAGCTGCCTGATGTGTATAGCGCCCCATTTCTCTTTCGGGAAATGGGGCATTTTTCGTTAAAACAGGAGCAGGGAGACCCAGGTGACTACGTTGCTGCCATACTGAAAGTCCAGTCCCAGCTTTTCCAGGGTGGGAATGATGTTGATGCCCTGGCTTTCCACACAGGGGTGCATACGTCCCGGCATCCGGCAGGGAAGACCGTCCAGATAGGCGCACCGGGTGCAGACAGCGCAGGACTCGGTGGAGAGCACATAGGGATTCTCGCCCATTTCCCGCATCATGTCCCGCACCTGGTTGGTGATCTTCTCATGATCGTGGCGGGTGTCCAGGGTGGCGTGAATATCGGAAATGTCCTCCACCTCCGTAATGGTGGAGATCAAAAGACAGTTTTTGTAGCTCAGACACTTCTTTTTGCAGTCCTCCACAGAGCCGACCGCAGGCGGACAGGCCCAGCAGGAGCCGTGCATGGTGCAGTCGTGCTCGCAGATATAGCGGATCCTCTCGGAAAATTCCAGCTCCTGGGGGTCGATGTAGTCGTAGATGTACAGGGGCAGCTCTGCCAGACGCGCGTTCAGTTCTTCACGGTTCATAAAAATTCCTCCAATATGTTTTTGCAGCCCTCCAGAATATCCTCATAGGCGGCGGTGAAGTCGCCAGTGTACCAGGGGTCAGCCACATTCCGGGACAGAAGGGGACGGATCTTCTCCGGATCCCGGGGCAGTAGCCGGGAGAGATATCGGGCGTTGCTGCGATCCATGTAATAAATCCGGTCAAAGTGGTGGTAGTCTGCCATGGTGACCTGACGGGCGGTGTGGCCGTCGCAGTGGATGCCGTGCTTCTGTAGCTCCCGCCGGGCAGGGGGATAGACACCATTCCCGATTTCCTCCCGGCTGACAGCGGCGGAGGCAATTTCAAAGTCCTGGGAACGTCCGGCCTTGGAGACCAGGTCTTTGAGGATGTATTCCCCCATGGGACTGCGGCAAATGTTGCCGTGGCAGATAAAAAGCACTTTTATCATATATCGAACTCC
>CAYMWT010000395.1:0-1968 GCA_964394055.1 uncultured Oscillospiraceae bacterium | reverse complement strand
TTGAGATAAATCTTACGCATATGATTGTATTTTTTGCTTTCGCTATCAATATGTGTATTATGGATGGTGAAAGGAAGTGCAGTAATGTGCAATAATGATTTGTCAAATGAGTAGCAATATTGTATTTCTATGTTGCTTCAATAAAAAAGTTTTGGGAAGGTATAGAAATGGAAATTGGAATATTATCTATGCAAAGAGTTTGTAATTATGGATCTTTTTTGCAGGCTTATGCCTTGAAATCTTTAATGGAGGATATGGGGCATACGGTATCATTTGTTGATATACAGGAAGTCAAGAGAAACGAAAATCAACCTAAAGAAAGCATATTTTTAAAGGCTTGGTCAAAAAGAAAATATATTGATAAATACATATTTAAGCGATATCAATTTAGCAAAAAAAACAAACGTTTAATTGAAATGTTCCTGGAGATGCAAAAAAAGTATTTTGATCTAATTCCTGGTGAAGATAAAATAATTAGCCAGGGATGCAAGGCCGTTCTGATTGGCAGCGACGAAATTTTTAATTGTGAGCCCAATAGCAAATGGGGAGTAACTCCTCAGAGATTCGGAGAAATTCCTGGTGTAACAACATTCAGCTATGCGGCTTCCTGTGGTTACACATCTATTGCGGATATTGACGAAAAAGATCATGAAATCATTGAATCGGCATTAAAGAAGATGAAGGCTATTTCTGTAAGAGATCAGAATACCCTCGAATTTGTACAGCATTTTCATATTCAAAATGCATTTATAAATTTAGATCCTGTTTTTGTATATCCATTTGAAAAGGAAATTCAGGAGGCGGATATTCTTGGCTATCCCAATCGCCCATATATGGTCATTTATGCATACCATAATCGTATAGAGGATGTGAAAGAAATATCGGCAATTCAAAAGTATGCAAAGACACATGGATTGAGAACGATAGCAATTGGAGGTTCGCTTCCGTGGTGTGATGAATTTGCTGTTATTCAGCCTTTTCAGGTTTTGGTTTATTTTCAACATGCAAAATGCATTGTGACAGACACGTTCCATGGAACAGTGATGGCGGCAAAGCTAAATAAACCATTCGCTGCTCTGGTTCGAGAAAGCAATCGGAACAAACTTGGGGACTTATTCAGGAGGGTTGGAATCGAGGCACATAGAGTTGACAACGTTGAGAATCTGGGAAAGATTCTTGATATGCCTGTAAACTATCAGATAACAAATAAAATCATTGAGACTGAGAGGAAAAAGGCAATTCAGTATCTCCATGCGATATGTGAACTTGCTTAGCAGAGAAAATGAAATTATTTATAGATAAGAAGAACTGTTGTGGTTGTGGCGCATGCGTTAATAGTTGCTCCAATAAAGCAATCACAATGAAAGCTGATGAATACGGATTTCTATATCCGTCTATCGATCAGGATAAATGTATAGAATGTGGAGCTTGTGTAAAGGCATGCAATTATCAGAAAGATCATGAATTGAAGCGTTCATTTGAACAGAAGGCCTATGCAGCAATGGCAAAGGACGATGGAACGTTAGTAAACGCAGCATCTGGGGGCGTTTTTTTTGAGATCGCAAAGGATATAATTCAAAAAGGTGGTATTGTATACGGCTGCATTTTTGATTATGATAATGGAAGTCTTGCACCAAAGCATGTTGGCACAGATCTGGAAAGCACACTCAGGAAAATGCAAGGATCAAAATATGTGCAGAGTAATATCGGCACCTGTTATCAAGAAGCGCTGGAACATTTGAAGAAAGGCAGGACGGTGCTTTTTTCTGGAACGCCGTGTCAAATTGATGGGCTGTATGGCTTTTTGAAGGGGGCGTTTTTTGAAAATCTCTATACAATAGACATCATATGCCACGGAGTACCTAACGCACAGATATTTCAGGCGTATATTGACCGCATGAAACAAAAATTGCACGGAGAAATAGTGAATGTGAATTTCCGTGATAAAGCATATGGTCGGGGATATAA
>CAYMWT010000394.1:0-1987 GCA_964394055.1 uncultured Oscillospiraceae bacterium | reverse complement strand
GAAGCACTTGGCGGCGGTGGTATCATAGCCATTGGGGAAGCCGATGACCGTGCAGACCTTCAGCCTGTCCCCTACATAGTCCTTGGCCTGCTTCACATAGGACGCGGGAATGCAGACGGTGGCCGTTCCGTAACGGATACCATCGTCGCAGATGGCCCGGATCTCCGCCCAGGTGGCCGTCTGGGCCAGCAGGGTGTGGTCGCATTTGTTCAGGATTTCCTTCAGTTCCATAAGATACATCTCCTTACTTTTGTCCGTGGAGTTTGATGATTCGATTTTCCCGGATGCCCCGGACGTAGCACTTGTGGCACATGGCAATATAGCTGTCATTGCCGCCCAGCACCACCTGGGCGCCCTCGGTGATGATGTGGCCGTTTCCATCGATTCTGGCGTTGACCGTGGCCTTGGCCCCGCAGTCGCAGATGGTCTTGATTTCCTGAATGGTATCCGCCACCTCCATCAGCCGCCGGGAGCCGGGGAATAAGCGGGTCTGAAAATCCGTACGCAGACCGAAGCACATCACAGGAATGTTAAAGTCGTTGACGATGGCCCGGAGCTGGTCGATTTGCTTTTCCGTCAGAAACTGGCACTCGTCCACGATGATCACATCGCACTTCCCCGCCTGATTTTCCCGGAATCGGGCGTAAATATCCACCTCCGGGGGAATGACATCCACTTTTGCCTCCAGGCCGATGCGGCTTTTCAGCACTGCCTCCCCATCCCGACTGTCGGCGCTGGGCTTCATGAGCCAGACCTTCAAATCGTTTTCCTCATAGTTATACTTGGTGATCAGCGCCTGGGCGGTTTTGCTGGAACCCATGGCGCCGTATTTAAAATAGAGCTTTGCCATATGCTGCCTCCGGTTTCCCCTTATTCTCATCCTTCATTATACCGAAAGAAAAAGGCCTTTGCAACCTAAATTTACAGCAGTTTCCACAATCCCGTTCTTGCGTCAAGGGCTTCCTTATGATATAGTGGTGCTATAAAATTATTTTTTGGAAAACGCAACCAAGGGATAAGAATATCGACTATATGGGTGAAGGAGGGAATGCCCTATGAAAAAGACAAAATTTGTATCTCTGATCCTGTGCGTTGTTTTGATCTGCTCCCTGCTTGCCGGCTGTGGCAGCAGCAAAGGTAACAGCTCCGCCAGATCCTATGCAGCTACCCCCATGGCTATGGACCAGGCCGCGGCTGAGGAGGCCGGCTATGACACCGCCGCCGGAAACTCCCTGACCGATTCCGGCTCCACCGCTTCCAGCGCTCTGCCGGAGAGCCGGAAATGGATCATCACCATGTACC
Source organism: uncultured Oscillospiraceae bacterium (assembly GCA_964394055.1). Classification (GTDB taxonomy): domain Bacteria; phylum Bacillota; class Clostridia; order Oscillospirales; family Oscillospiraceae; genus Faecousia. The sequence continues at coordinate 685 of CAYMWT010000394.1, read as the reverse complement.
TGTCCGCGGAAACCGATGATCTGGACGCTCTCACCGCCGCCCTGGATGAAAAGATTCTGGCCCTGAACGGCTATGTAGAGGATCAGAATGTCTACAACGGCAGCGCCTATTCCGGCCGCCGGTACCGCAATGCCAATCTGACCGTGCGAATTCCCGCCGAGGACGCGGACAAGTTCACGGAGGAGGTCTCCGGCATTGCCAATGTGGTCAGCAAGGAAAAGAACCTGGAGGACGTGACGCTGAACTACGTCGCCACGGAAAGCCGAGTTCAGGCTCTGGAAACGGAGCAGACAAGGCTTCTGGAGCTGCTGTCCCAGGCCGAGAACATGACCGATCTGTTGGAGATCGAGTCCCGGCTGACGGATGTCCGGTATGAGCTGGAAAACTACACCTCCCAGTTGAAGCTTTACGACAACCAGATCGACTACGCCACCATCCACTTGAACATCACCGAGGTTCAGGAGTACACCCCTGTGGAGGAGCCCTCCCTGTGGGAGCGGATCCGGGACGGGTTCCAGGACAGTCTGAAGGCATTGGGGGAGAATCTCCAGAATCTGCTGGTATGGCTGATTGTCGCCCTGCCCTTCCTGGTGATCTACGGCGGCATCATTGCGGTGATCGTTGTGCTGATCAAGAAGGTGCGGAAAAACCGGAAGGTGAAAAAGGACAAGAAGCAGACGCCGCC
>CAYMWT010000393.1:0-1989 GCA_964394055.1 uncultured Oscillospiraceae bacterium | reverse complement strand
ACCCGACGAATGAAGTCATCGTACATGCTGATGTTGATGGCAGAGGCTTCCTCAATGGTATGGGCATCTAAAGCACTCTGAATATAAGCATCTCCCAAGGAGTAGGCTTCCTCGGGACTGAGGCCTCCTTCAATGGCAGCCCGGCAGACGATGGAACAGAACACAATGGAGCTGACTCTGGCGTTGCGGATGGGGTCTTTCGCGTTGACCCCCACACCGTTTGAGATACTCATGGAGGCGCTTAGCGCGTCTCTGTAGTTCAGATCTCCCAGGGTAACCATTCTCAGCATGGCCTTTTCGGCAGCGTATACCCGGTGACGGTCTGCGGGCTTGCGGTGACCGGAGGCAGAAAGCGGCTGAATGTCGGCAACGAACACATCGCTGATCTCCACCCGTTGACCGGTGACGCAGTAATGGAGCATTCTTAAATTCCTGGAAAAGACAGTGTGCTGGCTGGTGGGCACCCGGCGGAGGGCTTCATAAAAGCTGTGAAGCCAGGCGGCGCTGTAGCCGCCATAATCCTTGGATAGAAAGCCCCGGTAGATGCTGTCCACAGAGGTGTTGGAGTAGAACACCGGCCCAATCACATGGCACCGGTAGAGGACAGATTCTGCCTTCTCAAAGGCCACACCCCAGACAAGGCCGGTGTCGCTGGAGAGAAAGGCAGGCATATCTCGCTCCAAACCAGTCGCCAGCATTTTTCCCAGGCATCCGAAGACCTCAAAGGCGGCGGCGAACACAGCCTGATCCGGGCAGTTGGAGGAAAGCAGCTTTCCGGAGCCGTCATAGCACCAGCTGTAAATGGTTCCGTCGCAGAGCATCAGCTCCCGGAACAGCGCCAAGTTCTGCTGTACATCCATGGAAATCCCTCCCTTTCCTATATCATAAGAAATTTTCTCCCACTTTTCAAGTAGATTTAAAAAAGGAGTTTCAATATGCGTAAAATCATTCCCATTCACGATCACTGGCAGTTTGCCAAGAGCGGCGGTGAAAAGACCGTCGTTACCTTGCCCCATACCTGGAACGCTGTGGACGGTCAGGACGGCGGCAACGACTACTGGCGGGGCACCTGCACCTATACCCGGGAACTGGCGAAGCCCGAGCTGAACGCCGGGGATGAGGTGTGGCTGGAGTTCCTGGGGGCAGCCCACATCTGTGAGGTTCTGCTGAATGGCGAGAAGCTTTGCCGTCATGAAGGCGGCTATTCCGCCTTCCGGGTCAAGCTGGAAAAACTGGAAGAAACAAATACCCTGACCGTGCACCTGGATAATTCCGACAACACCTATGTCTATCCCCAGAAGGCAGACTTCACCTTCTACGGCGGACTGTACCGGGGCGTCAACCTGATTGTGGTTCCCCATTCCCACTTTGCACTGGGTTACTGCGGAACTTCCGGCATCAAGGTTACGCCTGTAGTGGATTTGGAGACGAAGACCGCTCAGGTGACGGTGGAAACCTGGCAGGAAAATGCAGAGACGGTTACCATAGAGGCAGCCGGTCAGAAGAAAACGGTTCCGAGTAAGGAAGGGTACGCCAAGGCGGAGTTCACCATTGAGAATGTCCATCTGTGGGACGGCGTGGAGGATCCCTACCTGTATACTGCCCGGGCAGTTCTGGACAGCGGTGATGAGGTGTCCACCCGTTTCGGCTGCCGGAAATTTGAGATCGACCCCCAGAAGGGCTTCTTCCTCAATGGCCGAAGCTATCCTCTCCGGGGCGGTTCCCGGCACCAGGACTTTAAAGGCGTGGGCAACGCTTTGACCCTGGAGCACCACAGGCAGGATATGGAGATCATCCGGGAGCTGGGTTGCAATACCCTGCGGCTGGCCCATTACCAGCACGCCCAGGAATTCTACGACCTCTGCGACGAATACGGCATGGTGGTCTGGGCGGAGATCCCCTATATCACCATGCACCTGCGGGACGGGCGCGCCAACACCCTGTCCCAGATGGAGGAGCTGGTGGTGCAGAACTACAACCACCCCTCCA
>CAYMWT010000392.1:0-1995 GCA_964394055.1 uncultured Oscillospiraceae bacterium | reverse complement strand
CGAGTGCCAAAAAAGTCAATGGGTAGTTTTTGAATTATTTATAAACATTCCATGATCGATTTGAAAATGGCGGACAGAAGCAAAAAACCGGATCCCTCCGACGGCTGTCGGAGGGATCCAAGGGGTTGAGGCTTTTTTTTCCGCCGGGGTCAGGCCAAAGAAGCTGCTGACCCGGTCTGTCAGGGTGAAGTCTGTACTGAGGGCGTCCGTGTCCTGGGAATCGCTCTGGAAGCCTCCGGGCGCTTTTGGGAAGTTTTCAGGCATGGGCTGGTCACCTTCCGGAGGTTCCGGGCGCTCGCCATCGGGCATGTCCTTCGGTGGTTCCCCATCCTGGGGCATGTCCGGTCTCTGGCCGTCAAAGCCCTCCGGTGGTGCGCCCCCGGGACGGAAGCCGCCAAAATCCCGGTCTCCATGGGCGCCGCTGTGGCCCAGGAGAACGCCGTCAGAATAAATATGATAGGTCTCCCCCTGCTTCAGCTCCGGGCAGGAGATCACGGCCCCCTGATATTGCCGGGAATCTGCCTCCGTTTCAGGGGCATAGGAGAAGACCAGGGTGCCGTCCTCCCCCTCCACCACCAAGGTGCCGCTCTGGTACCGGGCAAACTGCAAATTCAGGGTTTCCTGGCGGGAGCCTTCGTCGGCCCGATCCATGGCAGCTCCAAGGGCAAGAACGGTGCCGCCGTTCAGATAGGTGCCGCAGCTGGAATCCAGACCGCTGTCTGAGGCCGGATGGGCCAGGGCCGTTACCGTGCCTCCGTTCACCACCAGATAGCCGTTGGAGTCGATGCCGTCCCCTTCCCCGGAAAGTCCCGCGGTGATGTGGAGGCTCCCGCCATTGACGGTGGTGACGGAAAGGTTATCCTCATTGGTGTTGATGCCGTCGTTGCCGGAACGGATGGTAATGTCACCGCCCTGAATGGTCAGGTGCAGCTCTGTGTCCAGGCCCTCGTTGTCGGCGGTGAGAAGGAGAGCACCGGGGCCGAAGACGTTCATGGACATATAGGAATAGATGGCCCCGTCCTGCTTCCACAGCTTCTTTTTCTGGTCATTGTCCCGATAGATCCGGGCCACATGGGAGCCGGTGACGCTGTTATCCCCAACCAGGATCAGATTGGCCCCGGCGGCAGAGGTGTCCGCCTCCCCGGAAGCGGTTTCCTCGGTGAGGTCTCCCGCGCACTCGTATACGTTCCGGAACACAATTGCCGGGGCCACGGTGCAGGTGATGTCAGCGCCATCCAGGATCAGCTCCACCACGGCATCGGGATCCTCTTCCGCATCCTCTCCCAGATCCACCAGGATCTGTCCGGCGGACAGGGTGCCGCTGATCCGGTAGGTACCGGGTGCTGTGATGTTGACCACGGTGTGGGCTTCCGCCTCCTGGGTGGTGTGCTTTTCCCAGGCAACCCCTTCTCCGTAGGGGTTGCCGCTGTCATAGGTGTCCCGGTCTTCGTAGTAGAGGATATCCCGGGAGGTATGGACGGAATCGGGATCCCCGTCCAGGTCGATGCCGCTGTCAGACAGGGTGATCCGGGTTTCCGAAGAGAACCGGCTTTTATATTCTGTAGAAGGAGATCCCGGAGAGAATGGGGCTGATTGGGTTTCGGTTGGCGGCTCCGGTGTGGGATCCGTGACGGAAGCCACGACCCTTTGATTGCAGCCGGTGAGAAGCAGACAGATCAGAAGCAGCGCGGTAACTTTTTTCATAGCATGAATCCTTTCTGGTGGAATGTCTCCTACAGTATACAGGAAAAACCTGAACTACTCCTGAAAAGACGACCTTCCGGGCAAAAATAACCAACCCTTCGCCGCACATTTTCTTGGCTGGGGAATACCATGGAATGAGCGGTGAAGCTCAGGGAAGCTCTGATTCAGAGGTACCCAAAACTATTTCGGAGGTAAGTTTTATGTGTAACAACAACGGTCTGTGCAGCTGCCTGAATAACAACTGGTGGTGGATCATCATCCTGATCCTGCTGTTCTGAAACTGCGGCAACG
>CAYMWT010000391.1:0-1996 GCA_964394055.1 uncultured Oscillospiraceae bacterium | reverse complement strand
TCCCTTCAAGCACTATCGCTTCCTGCAATCGGGAACCAGTGTGGAAAAGGGAATGGTTCCCACGGCCCATCCGGGGATGCTGCCCACCTATTATCATGCCACCGGACTTCCGGACTTTGAATTTAAGGGCAACCAGGAGGAACGCTGGTAACCGTTTCGGTAAGAAATAGAGAACGCTGGGAAAGGCGGGTGACAGGATTGCTGAAGAGAATCGGAATGTTGTGCCTGTGTCTGGGGATGGTACTGTCCCTGGTATGCTGCGGAAAAAAAGACGGGCCGGAGCCTGTGACCATCACGGTATGGATCAATAATTACCACGATAAGATCTTTGTGACGGAGAAGGTCAATCAGTGGAACAGCACCGTGGGCAGGGAAAAGAATATCCGGATCGATTATCAGGTCAAGGACGATCTGGAGACGGCGCTGCAAATGGCCATGGTTTCGGGAGAGGCGCCGGATATGTTCCCCATCCTGGGCTCGAATCTGGAGAATTATGTCAATTCCGGCTGGCTCATGGCCATTGAAGACATGCCAGGCGGGGAGGAGCTGATCTCCAGGTTCGATGGGATGCTGTCTTATAATAAGCACATCTATGGAGACAAAACCTATACCCTGCCCAACAGTGCCACCACCTATGGCCTGGTGTACAACAAGGACATGTTCCAGGCGGCGGGATTGGTGGATGAGGCGGGAGAGGCCAGACCGCCGGAGACCCTGGATGAGCTTCGGGAGTACGCCAGAATCCTGACAAACCCGGCCCGAAACGAGTACGGCATTGTGTTTCCCGCGAAATACGGCGACTGGTTCAGCGACGATGTGTTAAAGCCCGCAACCGGAAGCAGCCGGTGCTTTGGCTACGACCCGGTAACCGGGGAATATGACTATGGCAGCCTGGTGGATATGATGACCACCATCCTGGAGATCAAGGCGGATGGCAGCTGTCTCCCGGGAGCGGATGGGATCGACAATGACCCTGCCAGATCCAGATTCGCGGAGGGCGGAATCGGCATGTATTTTTCCGCCAGCTACGACTACAGCGTGTTTACTACCCAGTTCCCGGTGAACTTTCATTGGGGGGTAGCGCCTTACCCGGTGGCGGATCAGGACAGTGCCAGAAAGCAGTTTATGGCATACAACCGGTATCTGGGCATCAATCGGGCCTCGGTTGAACGGATAGGAGCGGAGACGCTGATGGAGGTCTATCGCTGGTTTTACAGTGAGGAAATGATGTCGGAGGCCTATGCCCGGGGCATTAACCTGCCAACCAATATGGAGCTGGTCAACGCTGCCGGGATCGACGAGGAAAAGATCCAGTGGCAGGAATACGCCGCACTTCTGGATGTAAGCGCGGCAACCCCCATGCAGATGCCCTATGATATTACCGGAGAGCGTACACCGGCGGAAATCTGGCAGGAGGATATCTGGAGCGGCAAGGTGGCGCTTGCGGATATTCCGGCAGCCTGCGGGGAGATGTCGGACATTATGAACCGGGGCACGAAAAAATATCAGAGCCTTCATCCGGATTTTGACCCTTCCCAGCTCATTGTGAAGGAGTGGGAAGAAATATCCAGGCGGGAATGAGAATAAAGCGGGCACCTGCCAGACTGGCAGGTGCCTTAGGCCGTCGAAAATCCCCTTCGGGGCTTTCCGACGGAAAGGTTGGCAGTCTGCTTAGCGCACTCCTTGTGCGCCGAAAGGCGCACAACTCGCACACACGCAGCCTGAGATGTATTTTCTGTCAGGTACACGCCCTGACAGAAAATGTTCTGACTTTATTCGCCGCTGCGGCGGCGAACTCTGCGAGGCTTTTTTCTACACACTATGGCACCTGCCAGACTGGCAGGTGCCTTCCTTCATGCGAAAAATTTGCATAGGATGGCTGTTTGCCTGACAGAACCGCAAACGAATCCTCTTTACCGGGCAGCATTCCCGGGGAAATTGCGAAAATATTTCTTGATTGTAGCGGCATTATCTGATATAATTAAATCGTTTAAAA
>CAYMWT010000390.1:0-1998 GCA_964394055.1 uncultured Oscillospiraceae bacterium | reverse complement strand
CTGGGGCTGGTATTCCTGTTCGCATTCTTTTCCGTTGTGACCGGAGGGCTTTTTATCAGCCGCCAGAATCTCGTTAATATGGTGGAGCAGTGCTTTACCATGTGCATCATTGCCACGGGCGCGGCCTTTGTGTACGCTCAGGGTAATATGGACTTTTCCATTGGTTCCGCATGCGGCGTTGCCCAGATGTGCGGTGCGATTCTGATGCTTCACAAGGGCTGGCCCATGCCTCTGGCAATGCTGGTGACGATTCTGGTTCCCGTATGCACCTGCTGCGTGGTTTCCACCATTTCCGTGGTCTTCCGGGTTCCGGTGTTTATCGGCTCCATGTGCGTCCGTTCTCTGCTGGCCGGCCTTTTGACCATCGGTGTTGCCAAGCAGGAAATCGTGATTCCGGTGAGTAACTGGCCGATTATGACCAATGGCTTTTTTAAGGCTGCCGTCATGATTGCTGTCATTGCCATTGGCGTGTACCTGTTCCATTTCACCCGGGTGGGGAAATGGGCAAAGGCCATTGGCGGAAACCGCAATACCGCGAAACAGGCGGGTATTAAGATCGTACAGCAGCAGTACCTCGCTTACATCCTTTTGGGCGTGTGCGTTGGTATTGCAGGGGTGTTCCAGCTGTTCCGCAACTCTACGGTTTCTACGGCGGCGGGAAGCGGCATTGAATTTAATATTATGCTGGCAGTGGTTTTGGGCGGGTTCCCCATGTCCGGCGGCGATAAGGCCAGCCTGCCCGCTGCGGTGATCGGTGCCATTACGGCAACACTGCTGACCAACGGACTGGCTATGTGGGGATTGGATCCCAGCCTGGTAAATGGCGTAAAGGGTATCATCTTTGTGATTATGATCGGCCTGAGCTATGACCGCAGCGCCGGTAAGCTGGTGACGTAAGGCTTTGGTGAAGAACAGCGGAAGCTGTCAAAATAGGGAAGGGCCGAGCAGACTTTGCTTCGGCGCCCCCAAACAAAAAAGAAAGGAAATCGTTATGAAAAAGATCATTGCAATCGTTTTGTCACTTGCCATGTTGCTGGCTCTGAGTGCCTGCGGCTCGGCTCCCAAGGAAACGGAGACCGCCACGAAGGCCACTGCCGCCGATGACAGCAAGGGAACCCAGATCCAGGCCGACGGAAGCATTATCACCAAGTATGACGCCGCAACGGTGGAAACGGACAAGGAACTGCCTCCTCTGAAAATCCTGGTTCTCTACGGTACCTTTACCGACAAGCTGGGCTCCCAGTATAAATCCTCCATGGAGTATATCGCGGAGCCGCTGAACATTGAATTTACCTTCCTGGAAACCGGCAGCGGCGCGGACGAGGCTATGGCTACCATTGAGGCGGCTCTGGTCAACGGCTATGACGGCTGCATCGGAACCGTGGCAACGGAGGCCCGTGCCGCCCTGTTTGAAAAGGCCGGCGTACCTTACGTGGTATGCGGCGGTATGCCCTCCAGCGAGGAGCAGGCGAAGACCATGGCTACCTATGAAAACTACCTGGGCAGCGTGGTTGTGGACGACTACGGCGCAGGCTGGGCTATGGCGGAGGCTCTGTATGCCGATGGCTGCCGCAACGTCATGTGGGACGGCCTGTCCCGGGGCTTTTCCGGACAGCATGACGCCCGTGCCGCTGGCTTTGCCGATGCCGTGGCGACCCATGACGACATGAACATCATTGTGGAAAACTGGGATTATAGCCAGTGGGCAGATGCCATTGCTACCGCGGCTGCCACCTATCCTGAGCTGGACGGCGTAGGCTGTACCTCCCTGATGGCAAATATCTATAACACCATCGAGTCTGAGGGCCTGGTGGGCCAGGTTCAGCTGGCGGGCATTGACGTTTCCGAGGAAACCAGCCGGGCCTTTGAGAATGGCTCTCTGTCCTACATCGCCGGCGGTAACTACGCCTGTGAGCAGATCTGCTTCGCCGTGCTTTATAACTACCTGCTGGACGGCACCCGGGTCCCCCGGCAGATGAACCTGCATTACGGGCTCAA
>CAYMWT010000389.1:0-2010 GCA_964394055.1 uncultured Oscillospiraceae bacterium | reverse complement strand
GATTCACCGGGGATTTTCCGGAGAAAAAGGAAAAAAGCTTTGAATTTCTGAGAAATTCCTCTTGCCAAACGGGACAATGGGTGGTATAATACCAATGTTAATGAAGGTATGTAGGAAAAGAGAGGCGCAAGCGCCTCTCTTTTTGATTGATGTTACTGTGAAAGCTGCGCATTCACAGTAACAATTTATTGAAGTGCCTGCACCTCGCCCCTACGGGGCAACCGGTGCAGATGCACACAAAAATTTTCATGCAGCTCGTGCTTTCATTCATTGTGGTGCCAGTTTTTGGCATGAAAATTTTCTAAAGGAAAGAAGGGTTCTTTTGAAAGTTACGGAAGTGGTCACCCAGTTTGCCAAGCCCATTGTGGAGGCCCACGGCTGTGAGCTTTGGGACGTGGAATATGTCCGGGAGGGAAGCGAATACTTCCTGCGGCTGTATCTGGATAAGGAAGGCGGCGTGGATATCGATGACTGCGAGGCCATATCCAGAGCCGTGGATCCCATTCTGGACGAGAAGGATCCCATTCCCGGCTCCTACCATTTTGAGGTCTGCTCCGCCGGACTGGAACGGACGCTGAAGCGGCCAGGCGACTTTGCCCGGTTCCTGGGAAGTCCCGTCACCGTGAGGCTCTACCGCCCCAGAAACGGTCTGAAGGAGATCCCCTGTGTCCTGCAAGCGTATCAGGACGGGCGGATCACCGTGGAAGCGGGCAAGGAAACCATTTGCTTTGAAAAATCCGAGGTCGCCCTGGTGCGGCTTCGTGTGGAATTCTGATTAGGAGGAACGTTAGAAATGGCACCCAGAAAAAATGCCAAGAAAAAGGCCGAAGCCCCTCAGGTGGACATCGGCGCCGAGATCTTCGATTCCCTGCGGGAGCTGGAAAAGATCAAGGGTATCCCTGTTGATTATATGGTAGAGCGCCTGAAGCAGGCCCTGACCAATGCCTATCGGAAGGATCGGGAGGATCGCCGAGATGTGCCTGCGGACAACGTGGTGGTAGACCTGAGCGAAAAGGGCCTGTCCATGCACATTGTAAAGACCGCCGTGGAGGAGCTGGAGGACACCGCTCTGGAAATCCAGATCGACGCCGCCCGGAACATTGACCCCAAGGTGCAGCTGGGCGACCAGGTGAACATCCCTGTGGACATTCAGAAGTTCGGCCGGATCGCTGCCCAGACTGCCAAGCAGGTGGTGATCCAGGGCATCCGGGAGGCGGAACGGGGCGTTATGTACGAGTCCTATTCCAGCAAGGCCCAGGAGCTGCTCACCGGTACGGTGCTGCGGATCGATCCTGCCACCGGAGATATTTTCGTCCGCATCGGTCAGGGCAACGATGCCTCTGACGCGGTGTTGCGGCAGTCCGAGCAGATTCCCGGAGAGAGCCACAAGGAAGGCGACCTGATCCGGGTCTATGTGCTGGAAGTGCGCAAGCCCGGCCGTGGCCCCCTGGTTCATGTTTCCAGAACCCATCCCAACCTGGTGCGCCGGCTGTTCGAGCTGGAGACCCCGGAAATCGCCGAGGGTCAGGTGGAAGTGCGCAACATTGCCAGAGAAGCCGGCTCCCGTTCCAAGATGGCGGTTCGCGCCACCATGGAGGGCGTGGATCCGGTGGGCGCCTGTGTCGGCCCTCGTGGCGGACGTGTAGGCGCCGTGGTGGAAGAGCTGGGCGGCGAGAAAATCGACATCGTGGTCTGGAGCGAGGATCCCTGCGAGTATGTGCGCTCGGCCCTCAGCCCCGCGGATGTGATCTCCGTGACCCTGGTGCCCGGCCAGAAGGCCTGCCGTGTGGTGGTGCCTGACGATCAGCTGTCCCTGGCCATCGGCAAGGAGGGCCAGAACGCCCGTCTGGCCGCAAGACTGACCGGCTATAAGATCGATATTAAGCCCGCTTCCCAGGCAGAGCCTGCGGAAGAGGGCAAAGAAGATACCGAGGAAGCGCAGTAACCGGCAGAAATATCCGGCGAGATAAGGAGGGGCGGAAAAGTTGCAGAAGAAAATTCCCCAGCGGC
>CAYMWT010000388.1:0-2012 GCA_964394055.1 uncultured Oscillospiraceae bacterium | reverse complement strand
CTTGGCTCCCCCTTTGGGGGAGCTGGCAGCCGAAGGCTGACTGAGAGGGCCAGCGCCTACACCATAAGGGAGGAACACCATGCGGATACTGCTGATTGAAGACGACGAAAGCCTGTGCGAGACCATCTCCTTCCGCTTACGCCGGGAGGGCTTTGAGGTGGACGTGTGCCGGGACGGAGAGGAGGGCCTGCTGTCCATCCGTCAGGGAGGCCAGGATCTGGTGCTGCTGGATCGGATGCTGCCAAGCCTGGACGGCATGGAGGTTCTGGCCCGGATGCGCCGCTCCGGCATCGCCACGCCCGTGATCTTCCTGACAGCCCTGGGCCAGGTCAGCGACCGCACCCTGGGGCTGAACACGGGAGCGGACGATTATATCGTCAAGCCCTTCGATTTTGAGGAGCTGCTGGCCCGGATCCGGTGCGTCCTTCGCCGCCCGGTGACCTTGCAGCCTGCGGAGGCACTGCACTATGGGGACGCGACCTATGAACCGGCCACCCTGACCCTTCGCCATGGAGACAGGGAGACGGTGCTGTCCAAGCGTTTGGGGGATCTGGCGGAGCTGTTTTTCCGCAATCCCGGCCAGACCCTGACCCGGGAGCAGATCCTCCTCCGGGTCTGGGGCATGGACACGGAGGTGGAGGACGGAAACCTGGACAACTACACCTACTTCCTCCGGAGAAGTTTACATAAAATCGAAAGCCGCCTGAAGCTGGCCACCCTCCGGGGTGTGGGCTACCGATTGGAGGACAAGCCATGATGAAGAAGCTGCGCCGAAAGCTCACCGCCTTCAACACCCTGATCACGGGAGGCATCCTCCTGGCCATGACCCTGCTGTGCATTGGGGTATCCGAGGGCAGCACCCGCAGCCGGGCCTTTCAGACCTTTTCCGAAGACCTGAGCACCACGGCGGCCTATCTGGAAAGCCAGACCCAGCTGTCCAACACCTGGCTGCAAAAAATGGAGCGGGGCGGCAAGTACGTCATTGCCATCCGGGACGGGGACAGGCCCCTGTATTCCACCTCCCTGACCAGCCAGCGGCGGGAGCTGACCGGACAGTTCCGGAAGGCGGAGGAACGGGCCGTCCGGGAACAGGGCCTGGACAGCCGTGGGGGCAGCTGTGTCTTTCCCATGACGGGAGAAAATGGAGAACACTACTACGCCGGGTGCGTGGTGGTTCCCAAGGGAGAGGCCCGGTTGGAAATTACCATTCTCCATCCCCTGACCCCCATGGAAAGCAGCATCCGCAGCCAGCGGATGGTGGTGGCTCTGGGGGTCTTCCTGGCCTGGGGACTGATCTGGGCCTTTTCCTGGTTCTTTACGGGAAAGCTCTTAAAGCCCATCGAGGAAAACCAGCGTCGGCAGACGGAATTTACCGCCGCCGCCTCCCATGAGCTTCGCACGCCCCTGGCGGCCATCCTCTCCGCCGCCTCGGTTATGGAGCAGGTGCCCCGGTCAGAGCAGGCCCATTTCGGGGCGATCATCCGCCGGGAGGGGGATCGGATGACCCGTCTTCTTGGGGACATGCTCACCCTGGCCGGCGCGGACAGCCAGACCTGGGAGCTCCACCCGGAGAGTGTGGAGCCGGATATGCTGGCCCTGGCCGCCTATGAAGCCTGTCTGCCCCAGGCCAGGGAAAAGGGGCTGACCCTGAAGCTATCCTTGCCGGAGGACTGTCCGGCAGGGTATTATGACAAGGATCGGATCGGGCAGGTGCTGTCCATCCTCCTGAACAACGCCATGAGCTACACCCCGTCTCCCGGCAGCTTGGGTCTGACCCTGGAAGTCGGGAAGGATGCCATCCGCTATCGGGTCTGGGACACCGGCCCGGGGGTACCGGATGGGGAAAAGCAGCGGATTTTTCAGCGGTTCTATCGGGGAGAGGGCGCAAGGCCCGGAAATTCCCATTTCGGCCTGGGGCTGTGCATCGGGGCGGAGATCGCCAGGCTGCACAAGGGAAGACTGTGGGTGGAGGATAACCCGGGAGGCGGCGCGGTGTTCGTGCTGGAGTTGCC
>CAYMWT010000387.1:0-2019 GCA_964394055.1 uncultured Oscillospiraceae bacterium | reverse complement strand
CAGAAGGTCATCAACGCAATGAGGGGGTGAGTCCATGCGCGGCTTGTTTTCTGGGATATTGAATATGAGCATGACGGGTAGTATTGTGATTTTGCTTGTTATGCTTGCCAGGCTCCTTTTGAAGCGGACGCCTAAGATTTTTTCCTACGCCCTATGGGCCGTGGTGCTGTTTAGGCTTTTGTGCCCTGTGGCGTTTACAGCGCCCGTATCCGTTCTTGAGGCCTTTCAGCCGGAGGTAAAGGAAGCGTCGGATTACACCAGCACGGTTTCTTACCTGCCTGGGAAACCGGCTCAGGGGCAGGTGCTTCCGTTCGTACCGGCGGAAAACCTGTCCGGGAATCTGCCTGAAGAGGCAGAGCCTGTCCGGCGCTCCGAATGGGATGTGATGCGGGCAGCCTCCTGGGTCTGGATAGCAGGGGCGGCGGCCATGCTGCTATACAGCGCTGTCCAGTATGTCTGCCTGAGAAGAAGGCTGATCGGCGCTGTGGTTTACAGAGGGAATGTGTATCTGGCCGACTACCTGGATACGCCCTTTGTCATGGGGATTCTCCGTCCCAAAATCTATTTGCCCTCCAATGTGCCGGCGGAGGAGCAAAAGTACATCATCGCCCATGAGCGGCACCATATCCGCCGGTTTGACCATATCATCAAGCTGCTGGCGTATTTCACCCTCTGCGTTCATTGGTTCAACCCTCTTGTGTGGACAGCCTTTATTCTTGCCGGCAAGGATATGGAGATGAGCTGTGACGAAGCGGTGATCAAGCGGATGGGCTCTCAGATTCGAGCGGACTATTCGGAGTCCCTCCTGCGGCTGGCCACTCATAAAAAGATCATTGCGGGCATGCCCCTGGCCTTTGGCGAGGGTGATACGAAAGGACGTGTAATGAATATGAAAAAATGGAAAAAGCCTAGATTACGGGTCAGCTTGATTTGTATGCTGCTGTGCGCTGCCGTTTTGGCAGCCTGCGCAGTCAACCCGGAAACATCAGGCGCCATAGGCGGCGGGAATACCACAAAAACCATGGATGAGGACGTCTCCGCCAAGCCTCTGAACATCCGCGAGAAGCCCAAAAGCACCAGTGCTGTCGTTGGCAATTATCCGAGTGGTACAACCGTTACCATCTTGGAGACCCAGAACGGCTGGGGGCGTACCGACCGGGGCTGGATATTCATGGACTATGTCACCATGACCGATGGCTCCACCGGTATTGTCACCACCCAGAATGGGGAAACAGAAGCTTATATGCCTACCGTTTCCGGCTCTGATATCGCAACGGATACACAGCTGGTTCAGTATGGTACATTGAAAATGCTGATTCCTTCTGACTTTGCGGCAGTAAATGATGACGATACCGTAGTGCTGACAATCGATTCTGTGGCTGTTGGCGGTATCAGACACTGGAATTACCCGGAATTTCAACCATCTGATATCGTTGAATGGATGAAGGAGGAGAATGGAGAACCTATTGGATATATGTCAGGCAGCTCGGCTTATGGAGACGCAGAATTCGAAATATTCCGGGATGGCAATCCCGACGCGCTGAACCAAAAACATGTATTCTTTATCGACGGCGATACCATCTATGATGTGTGGTATGACCAGAATCTGATTTCCGATGGTATTGCGGAACGCTTCCTGAAAACCGCTGCCATCAACGCAGAGCCTGATGCGGAGGCGAATCCGGCGGAACAGGCAGCTACTAAAAAATGCCGCGCCGTTATAGAAGCAGTCCAGTCCGGCACCTGCCATATCACCGCTGAGCAGTCCGGCGCCGGTGATTCCGAAAGCCATTGGTCCACTGCCAATTACTATCAGGATAACGGGAATTGGCTGAAGATTGTGGACGTCGACCCTGATCCGGTAAATATGGTAGATGGTGAACAATACTCCCTCAGAATGGCCTTCATGGCTGCAAATGACGCCCACTACAGCAATGAAGGAAACTGGGGTAAGGCCTATACGGATATCGATTGGAGAGAAGACAACCTAACGTTCAACGACAGCGTAAAGCCATGGCT
>CAYMWT010000386.1:0-2022 GCA_964394055.1 uncultured Oscillospiraceae bacterium | reverse complement strand
CCGCCGACCATGGCTGTGACCCCTCCTATACGGCCACCACCGACCATACCCGGGAGTATGTGCCTCTGCTGATTCTGGGCAAGCAGGTGAAGCGTGTGAACCTGGGTACCCGGGAGAGCTTTGCGGATATCGCCGCCACGGTGACGCAGCTGCTGGGCGTGCCTTATGAGACTCCGGGGAAGAGCTTTGCCGCCCAGATCATGGATTGAGGAGGGAATGGCATGACACCGGAAGAACTGATCGCCTTGGCCAAAGAGGCCATGACCCATGCCTATGTGCCCTATTCCCATTTCCAGGTGGGTGCGGCCCTGCTGTGCGCCGACGGTACTGTATACCAGGGCTGCAACATTGAAAACGCCGCCTATGGCCCCACCAACTGCGCCGAGCGCACCGCCTTCTTTAAGGCCGTCTATGACGGCCACCGGGACTTTGCTTCCATCGCCGTCTGCGGAGGAAAGAACGGGATCATTTCGGGACTGTTCCCGCCCTGCGGCATCTGCCGTCAGGTGATGGCGGAGTTCTGCCAGGATGATTTTCTCATCTACATGGTGGACGCGGGAGACCGATACGAGACCCATACCCTGGCGGAGATTCTGCCCTGCCGTTTTTCGGCGGAGAAACATATGTCCCAGCAGGGTGGAATTTGATAAAATTTTCAAAATATGTTGATTTTTAAAGGGAAATATGCGAGAATGAAAGTGGTTAAAAAAACCACAAAAAATTTTTGGAGGAATGAAAACATGAAGAAGTTTCTGGCCCTGCTGCTGGTTCTTGCCATGGCGCTGTCTCTGGCTGCCTGTGGCGGCAGCAATGCGAAGGCGTCCACTTCCGAGTACAAGATCGCAATGGTAACCGACTACGGTGACATCACCGACCAGTCCTTTAACCAGACCACCTGGGAAGCTGTTGTTGCCTTTGGCAAGGACAACAACATGGACGTCAAGTATTATAAGCCCACCACCAACGATACCGCCGGCCGTGTGGCTTCCATCGAGCTGGCCATTGCGGAAGGTCACAACCTGATCGTCCTGCCCGGCTATGCCTTTGGCGGCTCCATCGCTGAGATCTCCGGCGAGTATCCCGACGTGAAGTTCTTCGCTCTGGACGTTGCCGAGGGCGACCTGCTGGAAGGCGGCGTTGCGCTGAAGGGCGAAAGCTATGACTACAATCCTGCCAACTGGAACCTGACCGACTATGTCCACATGGACAATGTCTACTGCGCCATCTATCAGGAAGAGCTGTGCGGCTACATGGCCGGTTACGCTGCCGTGAAGCTGGGCTACACCAAGCTGGGCTTCCTGGGCGGCATGGCTGTCCCCGCTGTTCAGCGTTACGGCCACGGCTATGTCCAGGGCGCTGATGCTGCTGCCAAGGAGCTGGGTATCAATGTGGATGTGAAGTACACCTATGGCGGCCAGTTCTTCGGCGATGCCGACATCACCGCTGTGATGGACACCTGGTATGCTGACGGCACCGAGATCGTCTTCGCCTGCGGCGGCGGCATCTGGACCTCCGCGGCGGAAGCTGCCAAGAAGGTTGGCGGCAAGGTCATCGGCGTTGACGTTGACCAGTCTGCCATCATCGACGGCTCCTACGGCGAGGGCATGACCGTGACCTCCGCTATGAAGGGCCTGTATCCCACCACCATCGACACCCTGACGGACATCGTCATCAATGGCAACTGGAATAACTACGCCGGCAAGGTTTCCACTCTGGGCCTGGTCAACGGCGACGATCCCACTGCCAACTATGTACAGATCCCCATGGATACCACCCAGTTCGCTGACGGCTTCACCAAGGACGACTACGCCACTCTGGTGAAGGGCATGTTCGACGGCACCATCACCGTGTCCAACGACATCACTGCCATCCCTGCCACCACCAACGCAACTGTGGATGACCAGGGCAACATTAAGGGCTAATTCCCCAAACAAAGCAAAAAGAGGGCGAGCATTTGCTCGTCCTCTTTTTTATGCGTGGGGTTGAAACAGATTTGAAATCGTGCTATAATCCGAAAAAAAG
>CAYMWT010000385.1:0-2025 GCA_964394055.1 uncultured Oscillospiraceae bacterium | reverse complement strand
CCTCGGGGTTTTCAATGGAGCGATCCACATGGCTTTCGGCGGCGAAGTTCACCACAATATCGGGATGCTCCTCCTCGAAGAGCTGATAGACCGCTGACCGGTCGCAGATGTCCGCCTTTACAAAACGGAAATTGGGGTTATCCATTACCGAAGCCAGAGTGGACAGATTTCCCGCGTAGGTCAGCTTGTCCAGACATACGATTCGATAGTCCGGGTATTTCCCCAGCATATGGAAAATGAAGTTGCTGCCAATGAATCCGGCACCGCCGGTGACAATGATGGTCATAGGAAGAATCCTCTCTGTCTTATTTTTGACGGAAGCTTTTGAACTTGTCCTGGGCCACCTGGCGCAGATGGTGGCCATAGGGGGATTTGCCGTAAACCTCGGCGGAACGCAGCAGCTCCTCGGTGCTGATCCAGCCGAAGCGGAAGCCGATCTCCTCAGGCGCGGAGATCTTCACACCCTGGCGCTTTTCCACCATGTGGACAAATTCCGCCGCTTCCAGCAGGCTTTCCATGGTACCGGTGTCCAGCCAGGCAAAGCCCCGGCCCAGCAGCTGCACGTCCAGCAGCTCCCGCTTTAAATACATATCGTTCAGGGTGGTGATTTCCAGCTCGCCCCGGGCAGAGGGCCTTACGTCGTGAGCCAGGGCAGAGACGCCCCTGGGATAGAAGTACAGGCCGGTGATGGCGTAGTTGCTTTTGGGATGGAGGGGCTTTTCCTCCACGGAGATCACCTTGTCGTTTTCGTCAAACTCCACCACGCCGAACCGCTCCGGGTCGGGGACGTAGTAGCCGAACACCGTGGCTCTGCCATTTTCCGCGTTCCGGGCGGCGGACTGAAGAATGTCGGAAAAGCCGTTGCCGTAGAAGATGTTGTCTCCCAGGATCATGGCGCAGGCATCGTCTCCGATGAAGTCCTCCCCAATCAGGAAGGCCTGGGCAAGTCCATCCGGGGAGGGCTGGACGGCATAGCTTAAATGAATGCCAAAGTGGCTGCCGTCACCCAGCAGATCCTGGAATCTGGGGGTGTCGGTTGGCGTGGAAATGATAAGAATATCCCGAATTCCTGCCAGCATCAATGTGGACAGGGGATAATAGATCATGGGCTTATCGTATACCGGAAGCAGCTGCTTGGAGGTAACTCTCGTCAGCGGATACAGCCGGGTGCCGCTGCCGCCTGCCAGAATAATGCCTTTCATATGTCCGCTCCTTTTAAAATGTCAATGTAAAAAATAAAAAAAGAAAAAGGGATGGATGAAACGTGATGATTCCATGGGTATTCTACCATATTCCGGTGTAAATGTAAACCGATAATCTGGGAAGATGGAAAAATCTCTGGAAACCGTGACAACATCACAGAAGTTTTTCTGTTTCTGGGGTATACTGAGGCTACAATTCAGAAACAAGGAGGACAACAACATGTCTGTTATGAAAATCACCGGTGAGAACTTTGAAAAAGAGGTAATGGGCTCCAAGAAAACCGTGCTTCTGGACTTCTGGGCACCCTGGTGCGGCCCCTGCCGGATGGTCGGCCCCATTCTGGACGAGATCGCCGCCGAGCGTTCCGACATCCTGGTCGGGAAGGTCAATGTGGATGAGCAGTCCGCCCTGGCGGCCCAGTTCCGGGTCATGAGCATCCCCATGCTGGTGGTGATGCAGGACGGAAAGGTGGTCAACCAGGCCGTCGGCGCCAGGCCCAAGGCTCAGATTCTGTCCATGCTCTGATCAATTCTCAATGACGTAAAAACAGGGCTGTTTTTAAGCAGCCCTGTCAGCGTATCAAAAAAGAGCCTCGCAGAGTTCGCCGCCGCAGCGGCGAATAGAGTCAGATCATGTTTTGTCGCGACACACCCCAGGGTGGTCTCTCTTGCCCCTATGGGGCAATTCACCTCCTGTGCGTGGCAAAACATACCTCTCAGGCTGCAAGTGTGGAATTTGTGTGCCATAGGCACACAAATTATGCGCGCAGCAGACTGCATCCCTTCTGTCAAAAAGCCCCATAGGGGATTTTTGACAGTCTAA
>CAYMWT010000384.1:0-2030 GCA_964394055.1 uncultured Oscillospiraceae bacterium | reverse complement strand
TCTGATGGGAGATTCGAACCATCCAATGCAAGTGTCCGGTGGACACTTGCTTGCCACCGGCTCGACGGCGGCAACTCCTTAATTTTGATTCCCAGAGGGAATCAAAATGTCCCGAGTCTCCCCACTCAATATTTAACCCCAATTTTCAACAGAAGCATTTAAAATAGAGTTAAATGTTTCTCTGGAAAATATTCCCCGCAAGGTAAAAAATCAACGCTCTCCTTGCTTTTTTATTTGCTTTCCTGCCAAACAGGAGTTTTTCCTTTACAAATCATTGTATGCTCTTTTATGAATTCAAAAAATAATCCTTTATCATTTCCAACGCAGAACGCCAATCTCGCTGTGGATTCTCTACGATCAATTTATGAATCGGGAGTTGTGCCAGAATTTGCAGTTCCCGTTCTTGCCTTTCCTTCAAGCATTCAATATAGCCACGAAATCCCTCGGCATGAATACTCCTTCCATAAGCGCCTGTAATATGATAGTCGATAACGGCTTCCAACCAACCGGGGCGTTCCTGCGCCGCCTTTCTAACAGAATCCGCAATGTCGTCGTTCTTCAAGTAAACAACCATGGGATTCAGCGGCTTTATGATATGGACGATCTTTTCAATGTAGCTTTGAGATTCTTCTTGTGAAAATCCAAAGCGCATCATCGTTTCGCACATTGGGTTCTGGAGAAGAACACAATTGAACACATAAACGCCGTCTTTCTCGCAATTACGAACAAACTCTCTCCATTTTTCCAGCATGATGGGCATTTCCGTTTCCCATGGAAGATAGTCGTAGATTTTGTATTGCAATAGCTGGTCAAACAGCACTCCGGTGAATTGAGCGAGTGACACAATTTGGCTATTGGGGGACAAAAGTCCCGCAGGAGCGAGCGCATGGAATTCATAGTCTGCCGGGTGGTTACCGGTTCCTTCGTCCACAAAGCAAACATTCCCTCTCTGTTGCATAAGAGAAGCGATAAACGCAGATGTCGTGCTTTTCCCGGAACAGGGTAAGCCTTCAACGATAATGAGTCTGTGTTTCAAAAAGATTCATCTCCACAAATTACGACTTTCAATGCTTTTTTGCCTTGGTTTTTGGTTTCGTAGCCTCATAACTCACATCCAGCAGCAACTTAATTTTATCATCCGCCACACTTCCATCCAGGGCAACGGTAATCCAGCTTTCCTTGTTCATGTGATACCCCGGGAAGAAGCCCGGTTCACCCAGGAATGACCCCATCAGAATCGGTTCACATTTGAGGTTCACCACATCCAGCGGCTCATCCCCCTGCAATCCCAGTTTCCTTTTCGGAACCTCCATCATCACTGCGAACCATTTCTGATTGCTGCTATGCCGGAACACCGCATAGTTTGGATATTTCATCCACGGATGATCCGGCTCTGTGCTGTAATGCTCCAGAATAAGCTGCTCCAGTTCCCCTCGGTTCATGGATTCTTATTCCCCATCCAGCGCCATTTCGGCTGCTTTCTTCGCGTGAATCAGCGTGGTATCAAAAACAGGCAATGTAGAATCCGACTGATGAATGAGCAAACCAATCTCCGTGCAGCCAAGGATCACACCCTCTGCCCCCTTTTCCTGGAGCCGCTTGATGACTTCCTGGAAACGAACCCGGGACTTGTCCAGAATCTTTCCTACGCAAAGCTCGTGGAAAATAATTTCATTGACTGTCTCAATATCGTCTTCATCCGGGATAACGACCTCAATTCCCCGGTCAATCAGCTTCTGCTTATAAAAGTCCTGGGTCATGGTGTACTTTGTCCCCAGAAGTCCCACCTTCCCAATGTGCTTCTCCTGCAAGGCATCCGCCGTTGCGTCCGCAATATGAATAATGGGCACATGGATCATAGATGCGATCTGGGGCGCAACCTTGTGCATGGTATTCGTGCAGATCAGAATGAAATCCGCACCGGCTGCCTCCAGCCCCTGGGCCGCATGACCAAGGATTTCGCCACTCTTCTCCCAGTTGCCGCTGGATTGGCACTTTTCGATTTCGTCGAACTCTACGCTGTACAGAAT
>CAYMWT010000383.1:0-2032 GCA_964394055.1 uncultured Oscillospiraceae bacterium | reverse complement strand
GCATCGGGAATAAAATGGGAGAAAATGAATTGCTTCAAGTGCTCTGCCCGCCGTTCAGGTGGCAGGGAGAATAGACAACCGGGTGAAATTCCCGGGCGGTACCGCCGCTGTATGTGCGTTTGACCGCTGCTCGTTGGCGAAAGTCAGTCACTGGGAAACCGGGAAGGCAGAGCAGAGGTCCGGATCCTCCGGACGCATAAGCCAGAAGAACTGCTTGAAGCGCCCCTTTTCACGGGTAATGAAGTCTGGGGCATTTTTGTTGCGGGAAAACGGCCGTGACAGCGTACGCTGTCACGGTCTCTTTTTATGTTGGAGGAACAAGATGGAGAGGGCAATTCCAAGAGTAATGCTGGCAGGAACCAACAGCGGATGTGGGAAAACCACCATCACCTGTGCCATTTTACAGGCACTGGTGAACCGGGGCCTGCGAGTAGGCGCCTTTAAGTGCGGGCCGGACTACATCGATCCCATGTTCCACAGCCGGATCATCGGGGCAAAAAGCGCAAATCTGGATCTTCACTTTTTGCCCGAGAATACCCTGCGTTATCTTCTGGCAAAGAACGCCCAAGACCGGGATGTATCCATCATTGAAGGGGTCATGGGCTATTATGACGGGCTGGGCCTGACCACCACCCGGGCCAGCTCCTGGGAGGTCTCTCGGGCCATAGATGCCCCCACAGTGCTGGTTGTGAACGCCAGGGGCGCATCCCTCTCCATTCTGGCGCTGATCCAGGGCTTTCTCAGCTTCTGCCCGGAAAACCAGATTCAGGGTGTTATTCTCAACGGCTGTAGTCCCTCGTCTTATCCCGCACTGGCCCAGGAGATTGAAAACCGGCTGCGCATCCGCACTCTGGGCTATCTGCCCCAAATGCGGGAATGTACCCTGGAAAGCCGCCATCTGGGGCTTGTGACTGCGGCGGAGGTGGAAGACCTCCACGAGAAAACCCAGGCTCTCGCCCGGCAGGCAGAAAAAACCATTGACCTTCAGGGGATTCTGGAGCTATGCAGCGCAGCGCCTCCCATTGCCTGTGATCCTGTTGCGTTTTCCCGGATGGAACCCGTCCGGATCGCTGTGGCAAAGGATAAGGCCTTCTGCTTCTACTATGAAGACAATCTGACAGTCCTGGAGGAAATGGGGGCGGAGCTGATTCCTTTCAGCCCCCTTCAGGATCGTGCTCTCCCTCCTGCCATTCACGGTCTTTACCTGGGCGGCGGATATCCGGAGCTTTACGCGCAAAGCTTGAGTCAGAATGCATCCATGCGGGAATCCATCCGCCAGGCGTTACAAAAAGGGCTTCCCTGTATCGCCGAATGCGGCGGCTTTATGTACCTGACTCAGGAAATCGGCGGCGATCCCATGGTGGGCTTTCTTCCCGGCACCTGCTTCGACACGGGAAAGCTGACCCGCTTCGGATATGTGACCCTTCGCGCAAAAGAAGACAATCTGCTTTGCTCGAAAGGAAACGAAATCCCGGCCCATGAATTTCATCATTGGGACTGCACCCAGCCGGGAAGCTCCTTCACAGCGGAAAAACCTTCCGGTAAGCAATGGGATTGCGCCGTGGCAACGGACAGGCTGTATGCTGGCTTTCCCCACTTCCACTTTTACGCCAACCCGGATTTCGGGGAAAATTTTTATAAATGCTGTATCAAGGAGAAACACCAAAATGATTGAAATTACGAAACCAATGGACATTGAGAAGCAAAGCTTTTCCATCATCACCCAGCTTCTGGGCGACACCAAATTGGATCCGGAACAGGAAGCCGTCATCAAGCGGGTGATCCATACCACAGCGGATTTTGACTATGTGCAAAATCTCACCTTTTCCGAACACGCCGTGGAAAAGGGCATTGCCGCCCTGAAACAGGGCTGCGATATCGTCACCGATACCCAAATGGCAAAGGCCGGGATCAATAAAACCATTCTGGGAAGGCTGGGCGGACAGGTGCACTGCTTTATGTCCGACCCGGACGTGGCTCAGGAGGCAAAGGAGCGGGGCATCACCCGGGCAACGGTTTCCATGGAGCGGGC
>CAYMWT010000382.1:0-2036 GCA_964394055.1 uncultured Oscillospiraceae bacterium | reverse complement strand
CCCGGCGGATGGCGTTCATATCGGTGTACAGTCCGTTGCCCACGGTGAAGTTATAACGCTTCAACGCCAGCCGCTTCCACTTTGCCAGGGAGTGGACGACCTCGGCATTCGCGCCTACGGAGGGAATGTCGAAATTCACAGGCCGTTCATAGCCGTTCAGGTTGTCGTTCAGACCGGAATTTTCCGCAACAAACAGAGGCGCGGAAACACGCTTCAGGTTCAGAGCCTTGGAAAACTCCTCCTGAAAGGTTTCTTTGATGTAGGCAATGGCACGCTGAGTGTCATAGGCGTCCAGAGCGGGCTTATAGCCCTGGGGAATATCAATTTTGTTCATAGAATTACCGGCCTTTCCATTCATAATATAGGATACTGTATTCTTGTTCCGGGGAAACCGTTTTAAAATGATAGGGAGTTCAAGGCTTTCACATAAGAGATAAGCTCCGGGAAGCTGCCATTGGGATACACGGAAATGTCCCTGTTCTCCCGGTTGATCAGGCAGTCTGTCAGCAGGAAAACCCGCATTCCCAGAGCCTGAGCGACCATATCCTCCGAAACATCGTTGCCTACCATCAGGCATTCCTCCGGCTTCAGCCCACGCAAAGCCAGAATTTCCCGGTAATAATCCAGGTTGGGCTTACAGAAGGAGGAATTGTCGTAGGTGGTGATCCATTCAAAGTCTTCCGGCTCCAGCCCTGCCCAGCGTACCCGGCTGTAGGTTGCCACGGGAGGGAACAGGGGATTGGTGGCGAGAATGGTACGGTACCCCATGGCGCGGATGGAGGCAATGCTTTCGGCGGCCTGGGGATTTTTTCCGCAGACCTGTGAAACCTGCTGGAATTCATTTTCATAGAAATGGAGGAAGCGGTCTTCGTCCTTTTGAAGGTCCTGCCCGAAAACAGCCTGGGCGGTTTTCCAGAAAACCGCTTCATTTCGGGCGCTGCCATTGTTTCGGATCATGGCCATGGTTCCGGCGCCGATGGCCTTGGTCAGCAGGGCAGGGTCATATCCGTATGGAGCCATGGCCCTGACCAGGCCGGAAAAGTAGGCCTTGACAAAGGTATCCTGATCCATGGGAAGCAGCGTTCCATCCAGATCAAATAAACAAGTGGTGATCATAGGTATCTCCTGAAAGGGGCCGTCCTCCTTTTGACAGGAGGACGGGAGGATTATTCCGGGGTGGATTCCTTGCCCACGGCCATCAGGTCGTAAGGCGTGGTCTGGTAGACGAAGTAGTTCAGCCAGTTGCTGAACAGCAGGTTAGCATGGCCTCGCCAGCGGACAATGGGCGGCTTCGTGTCATCGTCGTTCGGGTAGTAATTCACAGGCACATGGATGGGAAGCCCCTGGTTCTTGTCCCGGAGATATTCCCTTTCCAGGGTGTCGGCATCGTATTCTGAGTGGCCGGTGACAAAGATTTGCCGCCCTTCCTTGTTCATGACGGCATAGACCCCGGCCTGGGGAGAGGAGGCAAGGATTTTCAGTCCGGGGATCTTTTCAATGTCGGAACGATCCACGGTGGTGTGCCGGGAATGGGGGATATAGAATTCATCATCGAAGCCCCGAAGCAGAATGGCTCGCTTGTAATCCAGATGATGGGGATAGACGCCGAACAGCTTTTGGGGCAGAGGGTGCTTCTGAATGCCATAGTGGTAGTATAGCCCCGCCTGAGCGCCCCAGCAGATGTGGAAGGTGGAATGGACGTTGGTTTTGCTCCACTCCATGATCCGGCACAGCTCCGGCCAGTAGTCCACTTCCTCAAAGGGCAGCTGCTCCACCGGGGCCCCGGTGATCACCATGCCGTCAAACTTCCGATCCTTCAGTTCGTCAAAGGTTTTATAGAAGGTGAGAAGATGCTCCTGGGGCGTATTTTTGGAGCGGTGAGAGGAGACCATCATCAGCTCCAGATGCACCTGCAAGGGGGTGTTGCCAAGAAGGCGGCTGAGCTGGGTTTCGGTCACGATTTTGGTGGGCATCAGGTTCAGCAGCACGATTTCCAGGGGACGGATATGCTGGGTTTCCGCCCGGGTCTGCTTCAT
>CAYMWT010000381.1:0-2050 GCA_964394055.1 uncultured Oscillospiraceae bacterium | reverse complement strand
GTGATATAGAAGCCGCCGCCGCCGGAGACCTTCACCATGGGCTGCTCCTGCTGCCGGGATTCCTCCTCACTGAGCAGAGATACTACCTGACCGTCAAAGTCGGCGTAGATGTTGCCGTCGTTCAGCTCCCGCTGCATGATCTTATATTCGGCTTCCGCCATCTTCATTTTCAGTTCCTGATCCTTGACCTTCTTCTCCTGCTCCTTGCGCATTTTGGATAGCTCCGCGGCGGTATAGCCGCTGCCAAAATCAATGTTGGGGCCTTCGATTTCTGCCTCTTCCTCCTCGGGAAGGGTGTAGTCCTCGATCATAGGCGTAAAGAAGGAAAGGGAGAAGTCCGTGCCCTGGCCGTAGACATAGACGCCCTGCCACAGGGTGGTGGCCCCCAGATCCATATTGCCCTCGGTGATCTTGAAGACCACATAGAAGGTCATAATGGGATTCTCGGGAGCGGGGACCTCCGGCTCGGAGGCGCCCGGCTCGGAGGATTCGTTGGCCAGAAGCTGGATCACATATCCCGAATCGGAGAAGGCCAGGTTTTCCGGATCTTCTTCAACGGGAGTGCCCACGGTTTGCTTCTTGTCGGTATCACCATCGCCTGAGGGTTCGGTCTTGCCGTCGTCATTTCCGGTTCCGGAGGAGCCGTTTTCGCCGGTTCCCGTATTGCCGGAGCCGGGATTCGTGTTCCCGGAATCTCCGTTTCCGGTATCTTCGCTGCCACCGGGAGTGAGATCCGGATCAGGATCCGTCGTAGGCTCCGGGTCAGGCTCCTTGTTGCAAATGGGGCATTCGTCCCGGAACAGGAAGTGTTCACACAGTTCCACAGAGCAATAGGCACAGCCGCTTACGGGAGAAGTGTGTGTCTTGTGGCATTCCTGGCAGATGACCCGCACGTTTCCGTGTTCGCAGATATCCAGGGCACAGACCGGGCAGTCCTCGGCAATCTGGTCATGGATACACTTGGGCGGATGGCACTCCGGACAGTCCGGCTCCCATACCCCGTGCTCGCAGAATCCGGCGGTGTCCCAGACCTCCCGACGCAGGGCTTCCAGCAGTTCATCATCGATCACCGTATCTCCCTTGAGACGGCAGACGAAGGCAGTGGCCATGCTCTTGCCGTCGTGTTTGGAAGCCGGATCCACATAGGCCTTGTAGGGCTCTGTCAGCTCCGTACCCAGAGACGGCTCGGGAATCACAAAGTTCCACTCGTCCATGGGAGTCATGGGCTTCATGTTCTGAATGTTGGTCAGCTCGCTGTTGAGCACATCCAGCTGCAGCTTTTCCTTTTCCACCGCCAGACGCTTCCGTTCCAGCTGAAGGTCAGAGAGGGTGGTGTCAAAGCTTAGCAGAATGTCTCCCTTTTTCACCTGGTCGCCCTCCTTGACCATCACCTCGGTAACGGTCTGGGTGTCGGAGAGGAACACGGTCTGAATCCGGTCGGTGGTGACGGGGCCGTAGCTTTCCTGGGTGTCGCCCCAGAATTCCGTCATGCCTACATAGTCAAAGGAATAGACGTTCACCGGATCGCCGCCGCCCCGGGTACCGAACCAGATGCCGACGCCAATGGCGGCCACCAGCACCAGGGCAATGGCGGAAATCAGGAGCTTCTTCCCCTTCTTATTCGGTTTCTTCATCCTGGGTCAGTCCTCCCTCATCCTCAAATTTTCCGGTTTTCAGTCTGCCGTCCAGAATGTGATATGTCTTTTTGGCACAGGCAGCAATGCTTGGTTCGTGGGTGATCATGATAATGGTCATACCCTCGTCGCTTAACCGGCGGAAAATCTCCATGATCTGATTGCCGGCCTTGGTGTCCAGAGCGCCGGTAGGCTCGTCGGCCAGCAGCAGATCCGGCTTTCCCACCATGGCCCGGGCAATGGCCACCCGCTGGCACTGGCCGCCGGAGAGCTGGTTGGGTAAAAAGTTCATCCGCTCTTCCAGCCCCACGGATTTCAGGGCCTCCGCAGCCCGCTCCCGGCGCTCCTTCAGAGGAACCCCGGCATACAGCAGGGGCAGGGCCACATTGTCCAG
Organism: uncultured Oscillospiraceae bacterium; assembly: GCA_964394055.1. Classification (GTDB taxonomy): domain Bacteria; phylum Bacillota; class Clostridia; order Oscillospirales; family Oscillospiraceae; genus Faecousia. Next base: position 22 of record CAYMWT010000381.1, on the reverse strand, counting down.
GGCGTCCATTTTAGGCATCAGG
>CAYMWT010000380.1:0-2060 GCA_964394055.1 uncultured Oscillospiraceae bacterium | reverse complement strand
CTCTGCATAGAAGTAGAACCTCCAAAAATGAATATTCTATGACATTATAAAGAATCCGCCCCGATCTGTCAATTGCCGACAGGGCTTTTTTTCGGAAAAACCGGATTTTTCTTACCCGGATGCAAAACGTTTACATTTCCCGGCTTTACATTTGGCCCACAAAATGGTATAATGCCCAGATAGAAAGCCTTTGCTGTGAAAGGAGGCCGATCATGCGTCGATTTCTGGACGAACTGAAGGATTTTACGAAAAAGGGCGATATGGTCCTTTTAATTTTGTGCCTGTGTGTTTCCGGTTTTGGACTGGTGTGCATTGCCAGTGCCACCTCCGCGGATAAATTCGGCAGCAACTTCCGATATCTGGCGGTTCAGCTTGTGTCCATTGGCCTGGGCGTGTGTGTATACGCCTTTGTTTCCTCTCTGGATCTGGATCTGCTGTCGGAACACCGGATGAGCATGGTGGTATTTGACTGCTTCCTGCTGCTGATGCTGCTGACGCCTCTGGGCACGGACAACAACTCCGGCAACCGAAGCTGGATCAACCTGAAGGTGGTCATGGTACAGCCTGCGGAAATCTGTAAGATCACCTATATCATCATCATGGCCTCGGTGATGGCCTCCCACCAGAATAACATTTCCAGCATTCCTTCCGTCATGCACATGGTGCTGCACCTGGGACTGCTGGTAGGCCTGAACATGGCGGTGAGCCGGGACGCGGGCGTGTCTCTGATCTTCGTATTTATCTTCATCGGCATGGCCTTTGCCGGTGGCGTGAGCCTGTGGTGGTTTGCGCTGGCCATTACCGGCATCGGCGTGGCTTTGCCGGTATTGTGGCCCTTCCTGGGTACCTACCAGCAAAACCGAATCCGTATTCTTTTTGACGATACCATTGACCCCCAGGGCATCAACGAACGCTACCACTACAAAATCAACCTCCAATCCCTTACCGGCGGCGGCATGACAGGCCAGGGCCTGTTCAACGGCAACCGTACTCAGGGCGGCAACCTGTTTGCCCAGCACACGGACTATATTTTCTCCTCCATGGGTGAGGAGCTGGGCTTTTTGGGCTGTGTGTTGATCATGATTTTGGAGCTGGCCATCATCGGCAGGTGCATTTATGTGGGCATCAAGGCCCAGGACTATATGCGGCGGCTGGTGTGCTACGGCGCTGCTTCGGCACTGATGTTCCAGGTGATGATCAACATTGGTATGTGTATCGGCACCATGCCGGTTATCGGTCTGACCCTGCCTCTGATCAGCTACGGCGGCTCTTCCGTGGTTACCATATTCGGTATGCTGGGCCTGGTATCCGGCGCCCACGCCCGACCACAAAGCCTGAGCCACGAACGATATGTCCAGCCCTATCGAGGGTAGAACGGTATAAAATAAGGCGCTGCTTCCTGTGATGGGAAGCAGCGCCTTTTACTATAAAAAGGTAAAGGCGTGCCAAAGGTTTTAGAGCGGTAAAGGCATGGTACCACGCCCTTGGCTCTCCCTTTGGGAGAGCTGGCACAGTGCGCAAGCACTGTGACTGAGAGGGTAACGCCCGGATGGATTCTATGCAACGTTGGTGGAAGTCTGCTAAAGTGTACCCTCTCCGTCACGGCGTTCACCGTGCCACCTCTTCCAAAGGGAGAGCCAAGGCGCTGCGGCGCAGGGGGGAAGCATGACTTGGGAGAGACAAGAGCGCAGCCGGAGGCAGAACGCAAGGGGAAAGGGGCTGCCTCATACGAGACAGCCCCTCAGCGTTAAGCAATATTCAATTACTTCTGAGCACCGGCGACCTGGGCAGCGACTTCAGCGGCGAAGTCGTCGACCTTCTTCTCAATGCCCTCGCCCTTCACATAGTGAATGGCGTCCACAAACTTGACGGAGCCGCCCAGCTTCTTGGCAGCGTCAGCCAGGTAACCGGCAACGTCGCCCTTGAAGAGGTCAGAGCGGACGAACTCCTGCTGCAGCAGGCAGTTCTCCTTGTAGAAGGCAGCCAGCTTGCCGGCGGCGATCTTTTCCTTCACAGCGGCGGGCTTGGAAGCCATCTTGGGGTCGTTTTCCATCAGAGCC
>CAYMWT010000379.1:436-2069 GCA_964394055.1 uncultured Oscillospiraceae bacterium | reverse complement strand
CTGCTGTATCTGACCGACGAAATGCTCCGCTGCAACGGGCACAGCCTGGCTGGCAAGACCGTGGTTGTCTCCGGTGCGGGCAACGTGGCGACCTACGCCATCGAGAAGGCCTGGCAGCTGGGAGCAAAGCCTGTCACCTGCTCCGATTCCACCGGCTGGATTTACGATCCCGACGGCATCGATGTGGACACCCTGATTGAAGTCAAGCAGGTAAAACGTGCCCGGCTGACGGAGTACGCCAAGGCACGGCCCAATTCTGTCTACCATGCGGGTAAGGGCGTGTGGACCGTCAAGTGCGATGTGGCCCTTCCCTGCGCCACCCAGAACGAGCTCCATCTGGAGGATGCCAAGGCGCTGGTTGCCAACGGCTGCATTGCCGTGGTAGAGGGCGCCAATATGCCCACCACCCTGGACGCCACCAAGTATCTCCAGGACAGCGGCGTGCTGTTCTGCCCCGGCAAGGCCTCCAACGCCGGTGGTGTAGCCACCTCCGCTCTGGAAATGACCCAGAACTCCGAGCGCCTCAGCTGGACCTTCGAGGAAGTGGACGCCAAGCTGAAGGACATCATGGTGAACATCTTCCACAACCTGGACGCTGCCGCCAAGCAGTACGGCATGGAAGGCAACTACGTTGCGGGTGCCAACATTGCGGGCTTCCTGAAGGTCGCCGACGCTATGACTGCCCAGGGCATTGTCTGAGCCTAACTTGATAGGATGCAGCCCCGGTCATTAGCGGGGTGTTCGTAAGACAGTCAACGGAGCGTATCGATACCGGTACGCTCCGTTTTTGATACACATACACCCGGTTGCATGCGCCCCCTTGGCTCTCCCTTTGGGAAGCACTGAGTAAATCGGCAAGAGCTAACAATGAGAGATTTGGGCTCAGGCGAAAGGTCTAAAAACGGAGAAATACTGTATGTATTTCCCGTTTTTAGACCTGAACGAATGGGCCAAAATATCCACTGCTCAGCCGCAGACGATTTATTCAGTGTTTCCCTTTGGGAGAGCTGTCACCGGAGGTGACTGAGAGGGCTTTACTCGACGTAGCACCAGCGTCTGGCGTGCGCCCTCTCCGCCCCAATGTGCGCACTGGGGCACCTCTCCCAAAGGGAGAGGCAAGCACCGCACCCAACGCACCACACCGAAAGGTGTATAGAAGTGCGCCCTTACATCTGCTCGACAAACTGGAATTTGACTAATCCTACATGTGCATCATATTACACTCATGTAATTATCCTCTACATAAACAGCTTTTCCATCAGCAAGCTTAATCTCATCTTTGCCGTTCGGTAATACTGTTGTTTCAGAACCATTCCAATGGGGGATAATAGGATTGTCAATAATATGTAATCCATCTGTTAAATTTCCCGCCGCATACATACTTCCTGCACTGATTCCGACATATATAAGTCCGTTTTTAATTGCATTATTAAGTATTCTATCAAAACCAGTTCTAGACCTTTCACGACAAAGCACAGATACATCACCACCACTGACAAAAACAGCATCAAATTGGTTTAATTCTTCAAAAGTTAATAGCCTTTGACTGTGAACTCCTCCTGACTTGTCTGCTAGACCTTGGGCTGTGACTGGTGACTGGCCACTTCCAGGAGTCCCTGAAGGTCCTTGTGAA
>CAYMWT010000379.1:0-426 GCA_964394055.1 uncultured Oscillospiraceae bacterium | reverse complement strand
GAAGCAATATCGTTTCCAAAATCGCTATCTCGCAAATCATAGCAAAATAGTCCTTTACTTTCATAACTTTGTCTTTCTTCATTACTTAAAATGTGTGTAACTAAATATTTCATTTTTTCCTCCTATAATTCCAGATTGTACACTAATATATTTTCGTACTGAATTCCCATTAGAAAGAGTTCATGAAAACATATTGCAAGCGACTCTCTTGCACCATCTGTCTCAATGCCAGCTGTTGGAATATAAAGCACTTTCACATCCTTCGGACACTTTCCAATAATATCAAAGAATTTCTCTTTCATCTTATCGGTCAACCCTGCAGATGTAAGAAATAGATGTTTTCCATTCATATTCTTTTACCTCGTCAAACTCCGATTTGTCGCTCAGTTCATTTCCATATTACCACATAACAAGCTCAAATACAAG
>CAYMWT010000378.1:0-2076 GCA_964394055.1 uncultured Oscillospiraceae bacterium | reverse complement strand
CTCACGCAGCTCGTTTACGCCGTAAGGCTTGGGATTCATAGGAAATTACCTCCAATATAAATTACAACAAAAATATACATCGCCCCTATCAAACGATAGGGGCGATGGAAGTCGCGGTACCACCCTAATTCATCATCCCCAAGGGGACGACATCTTAGACGCTCTGTAACGGGAGCAGCCCGTCCCGGTCATCCCGGGCGACGGAGGAAGCGGCCCGCAGGGAAAACGCTGAGGGCTTTCACCATTCCCCTCTCGCTAAGAAACGCCGCGCCTGCTTCTTTTCCTCATTGTCTTTGCATATCCACTGTATTCTACCACAAACGGCAAATTTGTCAAGAGAAGGGACTAAAAAAGTTTCTTTACGGTCTGAAGCCCCGCACACCTCTTGGCGGGATCCCCTCTGCCGGGTCATAGGGCATGGGTATTTCCGTCTCCGGATCAAAGTTGCGGATGATCATTTTCGCAGCATGGGGAAGCTTGGGCAGCTCCTCCCCCTGGAAGACCACCAGCTCGATTTCCAGGCCGTAGTCGCTTTTCCGCAGGGCGCAGTCCAAAATGCTTGTCCAGCTTTGCAGCTCCTCCCCCAGGGCCATGATCTTCTTGTCCTCTTCCGTTCTGCCCGGGGTGAAGTCCATGATTCTGGGAGCCTTGCTGCCGCATTCGCATTCCTCCAGCGCAAGTCTGGCGTTCTCTCCTGTGGCCACCCGCAGCTCCGGATGGCTTTTGGGATAGAGGACGATCTCTCCCATCTCTCCTTCCGGCACAGGCTTTCCCGCCTGATCCACGATCTCCACGCCGTAGGTATCCTCCCGGAGGTGAACGCCCCAGCTGTGGCCGCAGGCAAACCCAGCCACCGCGCCGCTGACGCCCAGGCTGTAGCAGCCGCCCATTTCACAGTCAAAGCCAGCCACGATCCCGTCGATCATCCACTGCATACTGGGATATCCGGCGGTGATCACCTTACGGACATACAAAGGGGTATCATACGCTCTTTGCAGCTTGATCAGTCCCAGCACCAGCAGGGGCGCGCCGATGATGGTGGTGGATTTGCTCACAAAGGCCAGCCGGAGCAATGCCTTCCACCGCTGATCCTCTCCCCAGACGAAGGGAACGCCTCCGCAGCGCAGCACCGCCTGCTCCATAAGCCAGCTCAGGCTCCCGGTTTCCTGCTTCTGAAAGCAGATCAGCACATGCTCCCGAGGCCGCAGGAACCGTCCCAGATGCTCTGCCAGATAATCGATGGATGCCTCGGTCTGCCGGGGCTTCTTTGCCCATTCCACCACAGCCCGGTAGTTTTCCCGCTCCATTCAGGCATCCCTCCCTTCTCTCTTTTCACACGTTATGTAACCTTTATTATACAGTAAAGTTAACCCAAATTTCAACCGTTTTTTCAAAATTTAAGGTTTCATTTTCACAAAATCAGCCACGGCCAATTGCCTCTGCCGTGGCTGATCTGCGGGTTACGCTTTGCTCAGAAGAAAGCTTTGCATTTCCCTTCTGCCCTCCTCGGACATGGGGAAGGTTTCGCTTCCCTCCATCTCGCTTTTTTCGTAGCAGTACAGGCCATGCCAGTATTCCACAGACATGCTGCTCTGTACATAATCCACCTCCTTGGGATTGGCCATGGTCACACTGGGCTTTACCCGGAACCGGAGCATCCCATAGGAGCCGGTGAAAATGTTATTCATGGCAAAGGTATGCAGGGTGGGAAGAAACAGCTCTGCCATGGTTATTCTTTGGTCAGCGCTTCCATCTCGTCCAGCAGCTCGCCGAAGAGCTGGAGGGCCTGGTTCACCGGCTCGGGGCTGGTCATATCCACACCCGCTCCCTTCAGCAGGTCAATGGGAGACTTGGAGCAGCCGCCGGAGAGGAAGCCCAGGTAATCCTTTACCGCGCTCTCCCCTTCCTTCAGGATCCGGCGGGACAGGGCGATGGCAGCGGAGTAGCCGGTGGCGTACTGGAAGACGTAATAGTTATAGTAGAAGTGGGGAATTCTGGCCCATTCCAGGGCGATGGAATCGTCCACCACCATGTCCGGCCCAAAGTATTCCTCATTCAGGCGCTTATACTCGGCGC
>CAYMWT010000377.1:0-2079 GCA_964394055.1 uncultured Oscillospiraceae bacterium | reverse complement strand
TGAAAAAAGCCTCCGGCTGTCCAAGGAGGATATCCGGCTGATGAAGCTGTATAATATGCTCACGATTATGTAAGATGAATTTTTCCTGATATACGAAAAAGTCTGTAAAGCGGGTGTTTTACAGACTTTTTCTTTTGGGAGGATAATCATATGGGCAATATACTATCTTTTCGCTCATCCAATCCGTTATACTATATGAAAGCGCTTTCAATCTGACAGACAGGAGGTGGAAGCTTGGAGGAGGATGCAAAAATCATTCGCGGGATAAAAAACGGAGACGACAACGCCATTGAGGCATTCGTGCGCAAATACTATCCGCAAATTCTGCAATACTGCCGGATCCATACCCGCGACCAGCAGAGCGCCGAGGACATGACCCAGGAAACCTTTCTCCGTTTTTTCCGCTCTCTGCCAAACTACCAGCATTGCGGCAAGGCATCCAACTACCTCTATGTCATCGCCGGGAATTGCTGCCGGGATGACTGGCGGCGTGTAAAGCCCCTTTCCCTGGAGGAAGTGCCGGAACCCTTCGGGGATGATATGGAGGAACTGACCCAGGTTCGTCTGGCCCTTGCCAAGCTACCGGAGGAACTGCGAGAAATAGCCATTCTGTTTTTCATCCAGGAACGCAGGCAAACGGAAATCGCCCAAATTCTGGGCATCGGCCTTCCCCTGGTCAAATACCGGGTGCGCCGGGCTAAAAAATTACTGAGATCCTTTCTCGGAGAGGAGGAAACCCCATGAAACTGAATATCCCCTGTGACGAAGAAAAAATTACCAGAACCATTCGCCTGTCCAGGGAGGCGTTTTATCAGAGCGAGGCTGCCACTCCCCTGTCCCGGTTCGACTTTCTGGTTCAGCAGGCGCGGTATATCGGAAAGCGCTGGTGGCTGCTTCAGGGACTGTTCCTGGCCCTGTTTTTGCTGCTTCTGTCCGCATCCGAAACCCCCATGTACCTGCAAAAATGCCTGGGTCTCGCCGCTCCCCTGTTCGCTGTGCTGGCCCTGCCGGAGCTTTGGAAAAATCGCAGCTGCGGCGCAATAGAAGTGGAATGCACTGTATACTATTCCCTTCGCCAAATCTACGCCGCAAGACTGACACTTTTTATGGGTGCTGACCTTCTGATGATCAGCCTCTTCCTGCTCGGTGTCTCCTGTCTGGAAGAGGTCACCCTTTGGGAACTGCTGATCAGCTTTGTGCTGCCCTTCAACATCAGCTGCTGTATCTGCTTTTTCTGTTTGTACAGTCCCAAAGCATCCTCTCAGCTGCTTTCCATCCTGCTGTGCATGATGTGGACGCTGCTGTGGAGCCAGGTCGTGCTGACGGAGAGAATTTTTCAGGCAATATCGCCTCTTGTTTGGGCTGGTATGCTTACACTATCCTGCCTGTTTTTATTGTACAGCGTGACCAGAGGGCAGAGAAATATCAAACAAATATGGGAGACAAAACCATTATGGAGCTGAAATTCACCAATTTAACCAAACAATTCGGGGAGGTGGCCGCCGTTCAAAACGTAAGCTATACCCTGAAAAATGGAGTCTACGGACTTCTGGGTGTCAACGGCGCGGGAAAAACCACCCTCATGCGAATACTGACCACCCTGATTCAGCCAACCTCCGGAACCATTACCTGGAACGGCAGAGACATTTTCCGGATGGACGGAGAGTATCGGCGGCTGCTGGGGTACCTGCCCCAGGATTACGGCTTTTATCCGGATTTCACCGTCCAGGACTACCTTATGTATATTGCCGCCCTGAAGGGAATCCGGGAAAGCGTTGCCCGCCAGCGGGTCAAAACCCTGCTGGGCCAGGTTGGTATGACCAAGGCCCGGGGCAAGAAGATGAAGACCCTCTCCGGCGGCATGAAGCGCCGGGTAGGCATTGCCCAGGCTATGCTCAACGACCCCAGGATCCTGATTCTGGACGAGCCTACCGCCGGGCTGGATCCCAGTGAGCGGATCCGGTTCCGGAATCTGATCAGTGAGCTGAGCGAGGATCGGGTGGTGCTGCTGTCCACCCACATTGTTTCCGATGTGGAATACATCGCCGGGGAAATCCTGCTGATGAAGGACGGGGAAAT
>CAYMWT010000376.1:0-2082 GCA_964394055.1 uncultured Oscillospiraceae bacterium | reverse complement strand
ACATACCCCTCCGTCTGGGAATAGGCGATCTGCACATCGTTGGTCAGGAGGAACTGGGCAAAGAGCCAGGAGGCCAGCAGCTCCTGGGGATCCGCCTTATTGAACACACACAGGCTTGGCCCCTGGGAGATCATCTGAGGATGGGCGGGATCAAACTGGGGAATGGTCATGACCACCGTCTCAAACTGCTGGAGCTTGTCCTCCGGGATGTCCACCAGTGGAGCATCGCTGCCCATCCAGGTAGCGCCCGCGGTGGAGTCGATGGCGAAGATGCACTGCCCGGCGTTTAAGAAGTTGGCGGGATAGCCTGCCAGCTTGAAGGTGTTGAAGGCCCCCGTCTCCACATGGGAGGCGATCTCCTTCAGCAGGGCCTGGGTGGTGTCGTTGAAAATTTCAATGCCGCCGTCCTGGGTGGAGTAGCCCGCCCCCTTCTGGCGCAGCATCTGGATCATCATGTTGTCCGTGGATTTGTAGATGAAGGGAATCAGCACCTTCTGGCCGTTGACCAGGTAATTTCCCTGGGCGTCCTGCTGCATGGCCGCCTCGCTGACCTCCCAGATGAAGTCCCAGGTCAGGGTCTCCGGCAGGGTATAGCCCAGCCTTTCCACATAGGTTTTGTTTACATAGCAGGCCTCCGTGGAGCGCATAAAGGGGATGGCATAGTGGCTGCCCCCAAAGTCGCATTCCTCCAGAAACTGAGGCACCAGCTCCTGATAGGTTGGGCCGTCGAAGTTCAGGTCGCTGCCTCCCAGGCCGTATTTGGGACTGCGGAACAGCTCGTCCAGGGGGGCCACCGTGTCCGCTCCCGTGAGATAGGTGGCAATGTGGTCGGGATAGGTGATGCACACATTGGGGGTGGTATCCGTGGAAATGTTGGTGATCACGTCGTTGTAGATTTTCCCATAATCCGTGTACAGCCGGAGATTCACGGTGATGCTGGGGTACAGCTTCTGGAAATCCTGGATGGCTTTTTTGTAGATTTCCACCTGGGTCAGGTTGGTGTCGTTCTTGGCCCAGAAGGACAGCTCGTATTCCCTGGAGGAATCAAAGCTGTCCGGCACCTGGAAGCCCCGGGCACCCCGATCCCCATGGCAGCCGCAAAGAGAGAAAACCAGGGTCAGAAGCAGGAACAGAGAAACAAGCTTTTTCATCCCTTCAGCCCTCCTCTGGACACTCCGGCCATGATCTTCTTCCGGAAGATCAGGAACAGCACGATCAGCGGCGCGGAGATCACGCACACCGCTGCCATCATGGCGGGGATGTTGTCCCGGCCGAAGCCGTTTTCCCGAATCTCCTGGATGCCGTTGGACACCAGGAAGTAGCTCTGGTCATCGGTGATCAGCCGGGGCCAGACGTAGCTGTTCCAGCACTCGATGACCTTGAGAATGGTAACGGTGATGATGGTTGGCTTGCAAATGGGGATCATCACCCGCAACAGATATTTCATATCCGACGCCCCGTCGGCCTTGGCGGCGTAGTACAGCTCGTCGGGAATCTGGGCGAAGTTCTCCTTCAGAAGATAGATATAGAATACCGAGGTGACGCTGGGGAGGATCAGGCCGGTGAAGGTGTTGCGCAGATCCAGGTTTGTGATGGTGACAAAGTTGGTAATTACTACCAGCTCGTTGGGGATCATCATGAGCGACAAAAACAGGGTAAAGGCCAGATCCCGGCCCCGAAAGGACAGCCGGGAAAAGCCGAAGGCCGCAAGCATCGTGACAATCAGCATCAATGCGGTGGTGATCACCGTAAAAATTATGGTATTGACAAAATACCCGGCCAGGGGCACGGCGGTAAAGGCGTCACGGTAGTTTTGGAGGGTGGGCTGAAGGGTGTAGAGCTTGGGGATCCATTCGGCGTTGTAGGCGCCGTAGCTTTTCACCGAGGTCAGCACCATCCAGTAGAAGGGAAACAGCACCATGATGGCCCAGAAGGTCAGCAGGATATACACCAGGGTCTTTCTCACCGCCGAACCACGGCGGAGCTTTTGTTCCGTTTTCTGATAGTCCATGGTTTTCCTCCTCAGTAGTGGACGTGCTTCTTGCTTACCAGCAGATTGATGCAGGTGATGGTCAGCACGAT
>CAYMWT010000375.1:0-2085 GCA_964394055.1 uncultured Oscillospiraceae bacterium | reverse complement strand
AAGCTGATCATGTCCACCAACGCCTCCTTCCCTCCCTACGAAATGACCACCGATGACGGCGGCTTTGAAGGTATCGATGTAGAGGTCGCCGGCGCCATCGCCGAAAAGCTGGGCCTGGAGCTGGTTGTGGACGACATGGACTTCGACGCCGCGCTGCTGGCTGTTCAGCAGGGCAAGTCCGATATCGTGATGGCCGGTGTTTCCGTCACTGACGAGCGTCTGCTGGTTATGAACTTCTCCGACAGCTACGCCACCGGCATTCAGTCCGTTATCGTCAAGGAAGGTTCCGAGGTGAACATGGATAACCTGGGCGAGCATATGATCGGCTGCCAGAGAGGCACCACCGGTTACATCTACGCTTCCGGCGACTACGGCGACGACCATGTCACCGCCTATGACAACGGCGCTTCCGCTGTCCAGGCTTTGATGAACGGTCAGATCGACTGCGTCCTCATCGACAACGCTCCCGCTGCCGCGTATGTGGCCGCCAACCCCGGTCTGGTACTGCTGGACGGCGCTTGGGTGGAAGAGTCCTACGCCATCGGCATCAACAAGGACAACACCGCCCTGCTGGACGCTGTGAACCAGGCTCTGGCTGAACTGACTGCTGACGGCACTGTTCAGGCCATCATCGACAAGTACATCGCCGCGTAATTTCATCAAATTAGCCAAAGGGCGGGTCTCCCGCCCTTTGGCCATGCAAATCTATAAAATGAAGAATGGGGAATTGACAAGCAGCTTGCTTCTTTTCCGGCCCAATTCTCTATTCTTCATTTTATAATAATGTAAGGGGAATGTATTGTGGAAACTTACGAACTGTGGAAGCCCTTGGTTCGCGCCGGTGAAGCCACCGGCTGGCAAAGCTTTTATGTAAAATTCTTTCAGGCCTTTCTGGAAAATGACCGCTGGCGCTCCTATTTAAACGGTGTCGGCACCACCCTGCTGGTCACCGCCATGGCTCTGACCATCGGTGTGATCCTGGGTATCATCGTGGCAATGATCCGTACCGCCCATGACCAGCAGCGCCCTGGCAAGAAAAACTTCCTTCTGGGGCTGATCAACGCTGTCTGCCAGGTGTACGTCACCGTGATCCGGGGCACGCCCATGATGGTGCAGCTGCTGATTATGGCCTTTGTAGTCTTCTCCTCCTCCCGGAACTTCACCCTGGTTGGCGCGCTGACCCTGGGCATCAACTCCGGCGCTTACGTCTCCGAGATCATCCGGGGCGGTCTGATGGCTCTGGATCCCGGTCAGGCGGAGGCCGGCAGAAGCCTGGGCCTGAACTACATCGATACCATGCGCTTTATCGTGATCCCCCAGGCCTTTAAGGCCATCCTGCCCTCTCTTGGCAATGAGTTCATTATCCTGCTGAAGGACACCTCCCTGATCACCGTCATTGGCGGCAAGGAGCTGGTCTACGCCGCCCAGGCCATCTATGGCCGTACCTATGAGCAGATGTTCCCGCTGCTGGGCATTGCCTGTGTCTATCTGGTTCTGGTCATTATTTTCAGCTATTTGGTTTCTCTGCTTGAAAGGAGGCTGCGTCAAAGTGATCGTCGTTAACAATCTGTGCAAGTCCTTCGGGGATCATCAGGTTCTGAAAAACATCTCCGAGCATATCTATCCCGGGGAAAAGGTGGTTATCATCGGGCCCTCCGGCTCCGGCAAGTCCACCTTCCTCCGCTCTCTCAACCTGTTGGAGCAGCCCACCTCCGGCTCCATCTCCTTTGAGGGCACGGTGATCACCGATGCCAAGACGGACATCGATGTGATCCGCCGTCAGATGGGCATGGTATTCCAGCACTTTAACCTGTTCCCCAACATGACCATTTTGAAGAACATCACCCTGGCCCCTGTCCGCACAGGTCTCATGACCCAGAAGGAAGCAGAGGAAAAGGCCATGCAGCTTCTGACTCGTGTGGGTCTGGAGGGTAAGGCAAACGCCTATCCCAACCAGCTTTCCGGCGGACAGAAGCAGCGGATCGCCATTGTCCGGGCGCTGGCTATGAACCCCAAGGTCATGCTCTTTGACGAGCCCACCTCCGCCCTGGATCCGGAAATGGTCGGCGAGGTGCTGTCCGTTAT
>CAYMWT010000374.1:0-2092 GCA_964394055.1 uncultured Oscillospiraceae bacterium | reverse complement strand
CTGAGCCAAAATCTCTCGCCCTCAGCTCTTGCCGATTTAATCAGAGCTTCCCTATAGTTTTCCGAAGATTTCTCCCAGACCTTCGTGGAACACAAGGTCCGCGTAGCGATCGTAGGGCGTCTCGTCCCGGTTGATGAGCACCAGCCGGTTTCCCCGGTAGTAGTTGACCAGTCCTGCCGCCGGATAGACCGTCAGACTGGTCCCCGCCACAATCAGCAGGTCGGCGCTTCGGATGGCCATGACGCTTTTTTCAATGGTCTGCTGATCCAGACTCTCCTCGTAGAGCACCACGTCCGGCTTGACGATTCCGCCGCAGCTGCATCTGGGCACCCCTTGGGCGTCCCGGATGTACTCCGCCGGGTAGAATTTCCGGCACTGAACGCAGTAGTTGCGCAGTATGGAGCCGTGGAGCTCATAGACCTTTTTGCTGCCCGCCTTCTGATGGAGCCCGTCTATATTCTGGGTCACCACGGCGGAAAGCTTTCCCTCCTCCTCCCATCGGGCCAGCACCTTGTGGGTGATATTGGGTTCATACCCTAGGGGCAGCATTTTCTCCCGATAGAACCGGAAAAAGTACTCCGGCCGCTGCTCATAGAAGGTGTGGCTGATGATGGTTTCCGGCGGGTAGTCGAAGTGCTGGCTGTAAAGGCCATCCTTACTCCGAAAATCCGGAATGCCGGACTCCGTACTCACCCCCGCGCCGCCGAAGAATACGATTCGGCGGCTTTCCTCTACCCAGTTCCTCAGAACATCCAGCTTACTTTCCATCCTCTGCCTCCATTTCCTTTAAGAGCTTCCTGTCCTGCTTGGAAGACAGGTCCAGCTTCTCGTACATGTCCGGCCTTCTCTCCTTGGTTCGGCGGAGGGACTGCTTTCTGCGCCACAGGCGCACCTTTTCATGGTTGCCGGAGGTGAGAATCTCCGGTATTTCCCTGCCGTGCCAGACAGCGGGCCGGGTGTACTGGGGATATTCCAGAAGGCCGTTAAAGTGGCTCTCGTCTTCAAAGCACTCCGGGTCTGCCAGCACCCCGGGCACCATCCGGCACACCGCGTCCGTCACCGCCATGGCGGCGATTTCCCCGCCGGTGAGGACAAAGTCCCCCAAAGAAATTTCCTCGTCCACGCACTCGTCAATGAACCGCTGGTCGATGCCCTCATAGTGGCCGCAGACCAGGATCAGATTTTCCATTTTGCTTAAGCGGATGGCGTCCGCCTGCCGGAAGGTATGGCCGCAGGGTGAGAGATAAACGGTGTGTACCGGCCCGCCGGCCTCGTCGCAGACCGCCTCCCAGCAGCGATAAATGGGATCCGCTGCCATCACCGCGCCCCGGCCGCCGCCGTAAGGGTAATCGTCCACCTGGTTCTGCTTATTGGACGTATAATCCCGGATCTGGTGGGTGTCGATGGTGATGTAGCCCCGTTCCTGGGCCCGGCCCAGAATGCTTTCGCTGAGCACGTCTCCCAGGGTCTCCGGAAACAAGGTTAAAATGTCAATCCTCATCGCTGCGCATTCCCTCCAGAAGGGTTACCTGCATTCTGTTTTCCTCCAAATCCGTGGAAAGGATGAACTGCTTCACCGCCGGGATCATGTATTCATGCTCTCCCTGAACCACATACACCTTGTTGCCGGGATAGTCCAGTACCTCGGTAATTTTTCCGATAATCTTCCCCGCTGCTTCCACATCCATGCCGATCAGCTCGGCGGCAAAGATCACGCCGTCGTCTATATCCTCCCGGTAGAGTTCCATCGTTTTTCCCCGCAGGGCCTGGGCCTGCTCCATGGTGTCGATCCCCGCAAGCTTCACCAGGTTGCAGCTTTTCTGCACCCGGACGGATTCCAGGTCGTATTCCTTTCCGCCAATCCGGCAGCGTTTCAAATTCAAAAGATCCTCAGGGCTGTCCAGCCAGGTCAGCAGCTTGACCTCCCCACGGACGCCGTGGGTGGTGACGATCTCACCGGCTTCAATAAAAGGCAGCTTCATTTTGTTTCCTCCAAAATATATCGCAACTCCCTGTGCGGGAGTAAATTTACCCGGTTTTAAAACGAAAAATGCGTGACAAATGTCACGCATCATCGTTTAATCCACGATCT
>CAYMWT010000373.1:0-2092 GCA_964394055.1 uncultured Oscillospiraceae bacterium | reverse complement strand
CGGGTGGTCTGGATGGAGTTGACGCCGATGTCACAGTGGATGAAGCGGCGGCCCAACTTGTTGGCAACCGCAGCAGTGACACCGCTGCCGCCGAAGAAGTCGGCGACAAGCATTCCTTTATTGGAGGAAGCATTGATAATCCGCTCCAGTAATGTGGCAGGCTTTTGCGTAGCGTAATCTACTTTCTCATTAGCTTGAGAATTGATAGGGTTAATATCAGTCCACATAGATTGTGCAGGCATACCAGGCAATTCATCAAGATACACTTTAGAGCGGATACCACCATTTTTTGTAATATGAAGTCTGCCTTCACGGTCTAAACGTTCCATTGTTTCCATCGGCATTCTCCACAATGAACGATACCCTTTGTATTCGTAGTCATATCCTCCACCTTGTAAGCCCTTTGCCGTTAGATTACCACTGTCCCAGTGCCTCCCATCAGGGTCAGTTCTATTAAAGCGTGCAATATATGCATCGTCATATGGCTGATAAACTGTATTAAAAATATATTGGGTCTGCGATTTTGTGTAGAAATAAATGCAGTCAAAATTATTTCCATAGAATTCTGCATCACTATGAGCCGTCGCTCGTTTCCAGATAATTTCATTTCTAAAATTATCCTCGCCAAAAACCTCATCCAGAAGAATCTTTACATAATGCCCAATGTGGTAATCCAAATGAACATAAATGGATGCGGATTCACTCATTACACTCTTAATCGCCATGAGATTTTCATACATCCAGCTCAAATACTTTTCCTTATCCCAGACATCGCCATACATCTTTTCCTCAAAGGACTTTAACTCGTCAATGTCCAGTTCCTGCTCCGCCTGGGCAATGGCCTCGGCCACCTTGGGATTGCGGCGAACATATACCTGCTTGGCATAGTCCGCACCGCTGGCAAAGGGAGGGTCAATATAAACAAGATCCACCTGAACGCCCTGCTCTTTCAGATACGCACAAGCGGAGACGCACTCACCCCGGATGACCATATTGCCGTCAGCGTTCTCGCCCACCCTTTCCTGCTTCTCCATCTCGTAAAGGGGCATCCCCCGCTGGAGGGTCATAGATACCTCGTCCGCACCTTTGTAGCGCAGAATCCGGTTGAAATTCCCCAAAACTGCTTGACCCTCTACGGGCTCAGGGATGAAAGGTACATATTTAATTGGCATTTTGCTCATCCTCGCCTTTCATACATACTTCGACAAAACGCCTACCATAGCTGTCCAACGAAATAATCTGGCATTCTTGAGAAACGAGAATATCTATTTCCCTTTTATTAAGTTCAAAAATGCGTGCCCTAGATTGAACATACTGCTCTTTTTTGCAGTTTTCTATCTCATCATTACTTAAGACTCCGATGTTGGAAATTAGCAAACCAAGTCTAAGCAAATTACTAATCGAAGCAGAAATTTGGAAAGGATCCCCCAAATCGGGTAAATCAGGGCAGAAGTGATATGGCAAAGCATTTACATAATATGATGACGTGCCTTTCTGATTAAATTGGATATGTGCTGACGTAACTGATATCATCTTATAAATTCTTTTCAAGACCATAGCATCTAAAGGTTCCATTTGTTTAACAGCATCTATATACGAGCGATGAACCTGATTTGCCTTACGATTATCCATTGCTGATGCGAGCATCTGCTCATACATATCACGCAATTCTTTTTCATCATAAGAATATCGCAAAGCTTCTAAAACAGGGCCAGCAATACAAGTAGGTGGCACCTGTAAATTCTCTGGAGGAATATCTCTAACTTTTTCTTTCAAATCATCTTCAAACGCCTCTAACTTGTACCGAAAAGTCAAATTAGCTTTTTTTACTGGATACAAGATAACGTTATTGAAGAAACCAACGACTGTGGATATCACCCCATCCGTCTGTTTTGCAGTATCCGGTAGGTTCTGTTGAATAGCATCAGAAACGGGGGTGATAACATCAGGTAAAATAGAATTATTATTTTCACTCATTTTATGTCCTCCTCAAAAAAACCGCAAATCTTCTCATGTGTCAACCGAATCCGTTCCTCTTCCGGGAAAGAATCCTCCAAATACAGATACTCAAATCGTTCATATCCAAACGCCT
>CAYMWT010000372.1:0-2100 GCA_964394055.1 uncultured Oscillospiraceae bacterium | reverse complement strand
GCCCGTTCCTCCGGGGACAGGGCGGGATTTTTATAGTTTTCCATATTGTTTCCTCCCGATGGAAGAAAGGGGCGGCATATTATGCCGCCCCAAATTCTGTAATTTACCGTACTAAGATGCTCTTGATCTCGTAGGGCTTGATGGTGAAGGTGATCTTGCCATCCACAACAGGCAGCTCCTCCTCGATCTCCTCGATCAGGTTCACGGAGTATGCCTTGGTCACGTCGGCGTTGACAGTAAGGGTGCACTTGGTTCTGGCGTTTTCGCACTCGTACATACGCAGTACGGTTCCGTTGCCGTCCTCAGCTTCCTTCACGGTTTCCAGAACCACGTTCTTTGCGTCCACGGAAGCGTAGCTGCGGCACTTGCCTGCTTCACCGCCGACAACCGCGTAGGCCTTCTGGTTCAGGTTGTAGGCCTCCTGAACGGTGCCCGCCTGCTTCCAGGTCTCGCCGTGGGGATACAGAGAGTAGGTGAACTCGTGGACTTCCATATCCGCCTTGGGGTTTGGCTCCACGCCGCTCTTTAAGAGGGTCAGGCCGATGACGCCGTCCCGGACGCTGTGGCCGTACTTGCAGTCGTTTAGGAGGCTGACGCCGTAGTGGCCTTCGGAGAAGTCCATCCACTTCTGGGCACAGCTTTCAAACCTGGCTCTCTCCCAGCTGGTGTTGGTATGCACCTTCCGGGTCACGTTGCCGAACTGGATTTCGAAGGTGGCCTCGTCGGAGTGGATATCCACAGGGAATTCCGCCTTCAGCAGGTGCTGATGCATCTTCCAGTCGATCTTTGTCTCGAAGTCGATGCGGCGGGTGTTGGCATAGAAGTGGATCTTCTGGGAAATGGTGCTGTTGCAGATCTGGTAGTTAAGCTCCAGAGTGGTACGCACCGGGCCATCGTCGCTCCACTTCATGCTGACAAGATCGTCGACCGGCCAGGACTTCTCGGTGTAGAAGATGTCGATATCCCAGTTATCATAGTAAATGGGCTTATCCTCGTACATCCGGATCTGGTTGGCGGCCATACCGGGCTTTACCAGCTCCCGGTCATATTCCTTGTCGAAAATGGAGGTAAAGTGGCCATTTTCATCCAGGGTGATGGTATAATAGGGGGTTTCCAGGTGATGCGCGTCCGCATGGACAAAGGGGCTTTCCTGGGCAGCCTCTGCCAGATAGAAGGTCTTATAGCCCTTGGAGGGCAGGTGCTTCAGGTAAACCACTGCGCCGTCAACCGTCTTCTGCACGGGATACAGATCGCCCTTTTCGTCAGCCAGGGCCGTGGCGTCCACATTGCCCAGCTCCACCACGTCACTGCGGTCAAAGCCCAGAGTGTTGAAGACGGTAATGCCCTCTCCCTCTCCGGCCAGACGGTTCAGCCGATCCTGAATCAGGCCGGTGGCCTCCTTTGCCAGAGCTTCATACTCGGTCTTGGTCACATCGTAGACCTCGCCGATGGAGCTGCCGGGGAGAATATCATGGAACTGGTTCAGCAGGATGATATCCCGCCACAGCCGGGTGTCCGCCTCATGGGGATAGTCCCCAGCCAGCACGCCCAGCAGCTCCAGATCCATCATCATCAGCTCGCTCTTCCGGTTGCCCTTCTTGTTCCGGGCCATGGAGGTGTAGGTGCCCCGATGGTACTCGAAGTAGAATTCGCCCTCCCAGGTTTCCAGGCGGCGGTTGTTCCGTACCCGCTCATTCAGCTCGTCAAAATACACCCGGGCAGTCTCCTGCCGCACCTTGGGAATGCCCCGGATACCCTGCTCCATACGCTGGGAGGTCTCCAGCATTTCACGGGTGGGGCCGCCGCCGCCGTCACCGAAGCCGTAGGAGATCAGAATGTCGTTGTTGATCTCCTTATCCTGGTAGCGTTCCCAGCCGCCCATGATGGCATCGGGATGGAGGGTGCCGTTGTAGGTGGTGAAGAAGCTTTCCTTGGGGTTCTGGCCGATGCCCACGGTGGTGATCAGGTGGGTCAGCACCTCACTGCCGTCGATGCCCCGCCAGATGAAGGTATCGTTGGGGATCCGGTTAAACTGGTTCCAGGCCAGCTTGGTGGTCATGAAGTAGTCCACGCCGGACTTCTTCATGATCTGGGGCAGGG
>CAYMWT010000371.1:0-2114 GCA_964394055.1 uncultured Oscillospiraceae bacterium | reverse complement strand
AGGGCGGCAGCAATGTGGCGGCAGCCATCTGCAACGCCATGCTCTACCAAATTCTCAGGTAGTATGATGGACGAAAGGATTCTCTGCAATGGAAAGCAGCTTCGTCTGGGCTATACCACCGGCTCCTGCGCCGCTGCCGCCGCAAAAGCCGCCGCCTGGATGCTGCTGACCGGCAGCCGGAAAGATCGGATCACCCTGGACACTCCCAAGGGGATCCGGCTTTCTCTGGAAGTGAAGGAGATCACCATGGGAGGCGACTATGTCCGCTGCGCCATTCAAAAGGACAGCGGCGACGACCCGGATGTGACCGGAGGAACCCTGATTTTTGCCACGGTGTCCCGGGCCACCCAACATGGCATCGCCATAGACGGCGGCGTGGGGATCGGCTTGGTCAAAATACCCGGACTTGACCAGCCAGTTGGTAATGCTGCCTTCAATTCTTTCCCGCGTCAGATGATCCGGGAGAATGTGGAGGAAGTGGCGAAAATGCTGGACGATCCTGGGGGCTTCTCCGTTGTGATCTCCGCCCCGGAGGGGGAACAGCTGGCCAAGAAGACCTTTAATCCCAGGCTGGGGATCACCGGCGGCATTTCCATTCTGGGCACCACAGGAATTGTGGAGCCCATGAGTGAAAAGGCCCTGGTGGACACCATCCGTGTGGAGCTTCACCAGCGGCGGGCATGGGGAAAACGGTATGCGCTGCTGACCCCTGGGAACTACGGCTCCGAATTTATCCGCAACACCCTGAACCTGGAACTCAAATCCGCAGTTCAGGTGTCCAACTTTGTTGGGGATTCCCTGGACATCTGCAAGGAGCAGGGCTTTACCGGTGTGCTTCTGGTGGGACACATTGGAAAGCTGGTGAAGCTTGCGGGAGGCATGATGAACACCCATTCCCGGTATGGGGACTGCCGGATGGAGATTCTGGCTGCCCATGCAGCAGCCGCCGGGGCGGATGCCGGGACGGTGGGACAGATTTTAGAGTGTGTCGCCTGTGACGACGCCCTCCGGATCCTGAAAGAAACGGGGAAAATGGAGGACACGCTCCATCGCCTGACCCGGAAAATCGAATTTCATTTGCGCCATCGGTGTGGAAACGAAATGGAAATCGGTGTTATCCTTTTTTCCAAGGAATACGGAATCCTTGGCAAAAGCGAGAACGCCGACGCTCTGCTGGAAGAAATCCGAAAAGAATCGATTATGGAGGTAGCTTATGGGCAAGTTGATCGTTGTGGGGATCGGCCCCGGTGATTACGAGGATATGACCATCCGGGCAGATCAGGCCCTTCGGGAATGTGATGTCATTGTGGGGTACCACGTCTATGTGGATCTCATCCGGGACCGATATCCCGGCAAGGAATATCTCACCACCCCCATGACCCGGGAAACCCAGCGCTGCCAGATGGCCCTGGACGCGGCCAGGGAAGGCAAAACGGTGGCCATGGTTTGCTCCGGGGACAGCGGGATCTACGGCATGGCGGCCCTCCTCTATGAGCTTCGGGGCGAAAACACCCAGCCGGACATGGAAGTCATTCCCGGCCTGACCGCCGCTTGCAGCGGCGGGGCTCTTCTGGGTGCGCCCCTGACCCACGATTTTGCGGTGATCAGCCTCAGTGACCGGCTGACCCCCTGGAAAAAAATCGAAAAGCGGCTGGACTGTGCCGCCCAAGGGGACCTGTCCATTGTGCTGTATAACCCCGCCAGCCACGGAAGACCGGATCATCTCCGCCAGGCCTGCGATATCCTGCTTCGCACCTTGCCGGAGGATCGTCCCTGTGCGGTGGTGCGGAACATTGGCAGAGATGGCCAGGAGCGTCGGTTTTACACCCTGGGGCAGCTGCGGGAGGCGGAGGCAGATATGTTCTGCACCGTATTCATCGGCAACGAAATGAGCCGGATGATCGGCGGCAATCTGGTCACGCCAAGAGGGTATCGAAATGGGTAAGATTTGTGTATTTGCCGGCACAACGGAGGGACGAAGAATCGTAGAATTTCTCTCAACCCAGCCGGTTTCCGTGACAGCCTGTGTGGCTACGGAATACGGGGAAACCCTGCTGGCCCCCGCCCCCAATGTAACGATTTCCGCCGGGCGGCTGACGGAGGATCAGATGGTC
>CAYMWT010000370.1:0-2121 GCA_964394055.1 uncultured Oscillospiraceae bacterium | reverse complement strand
GGTGTTCACCAGGAAGGGCTGGAACCGCTTTGCAAAGCCGTAGCACCTGGCCTCCATGGTCACCTGGTCGGTGTCATGGTGGGCGTCCGAGCTAAGCTCACTGCCCTGCCCCGTCTCAAAATACATGACGTTCGGCCCCTCGCTGGTTCCTTCTTTTAATAGAAGCTGCCGTGCCTCTTCCAGGGTTGCGGCGGAGAAGCCAAAGGCCTCGTTGCCCTTCTGACTTCCGGCGATGGACTGGAAGATCAGATCACAGGGCGCGCCCTCCCGGACGGCCTTCATCTGGGCGGTGACATGGGCCAGGACGCAGATCTGGGTCGGGATCTGCCAGTGCTCCTTGATCTCCTGGAACCGCCGCAGTACCTTCCCCACCTGTTCCGGGGAATCTGTCACCGGGTTCAGCCCGATCACCGCGTCTCCCGCACCAAAGCTTAACCCTTCCAGGGTAGAGGCGGTGATGCCCTCCGGGTCATCGGTGGTGTGATTTGGCTGAAGCCGACAGGACAGGGTGCCCGGCAGGCCGATGGTGGTATTGCAGTGAGCGGTAATCGTGATCTTATTGGCCGCGTAGATGAGGTCAAGGTTACTCATGAGCTTACACACCGCCGCTACCATTTCCGAAGTCAGTCCCCGGCTTACCCGCCGGATATCCGCCCCTGTGGTCTCTTCCGAGAGGATCCACTCCCGCAGGTCGGATACCGTCCAGTTCCGGATGGCGGCGTAGGTCTTTTCGTTGACGTCGTCCTGGATGATCCTTGTGACTTCGTCCTCCTCATAGGGGACGGCAGGACTTTCCCGAAGGTCGCCCAGGGTCAGGGCGGAGAGCACCACCTTGGCAGCGATCCGCTCCTGGGCGGTTTCCGCCGCCAGGCCTGCCAGCTTGTCCCCGGTCTTCTCCTCGTTGGCCTTGGCCAGTACCTGCTTGATGTCACGGAAAACGTATGTTTTTCCCAGTAATGTTGTTTTTAGTTTCATAAAATTCATCCTTTATGAGAAATGCGTGCCCTCTCCCCAATGCCTTCCCCTTTGGGGAAGGTGGCACGGCGATAGCCGTGACGGATGAGGTATTCCGGCCCTTCACACCTCACCCGCCCCCTTCGGGGGCACCCTCCCCAAAGGGGAGGGCATATCATTTTGCCTTCTCCCGGATCATCAGCAGATAGATCATACTGCTCATCCGGTTCAGTGCCTTCAGAATATCCGCCCTGGCCACATTCCCGTCCCCGTCCCGGAAGGCCGCCACCGCTGCCAGCTCTGCCTCCCGGGCAGCGCACCGTGCCCGGTTGAGCAGTCCAATCACCGGCCCGTCTGACGCTTCCGGCATAAAGTGAGGCTGAGCGTAATACTCCTGGGGAAAGTGGCTCCGCCTGTGCTGCTCCTCTTCCGTCAGCCCGCAGAGGGTGCCAAAGTGCAGCGGCTCCTCCAGCACCTCACTGCGGAGGATCTGCCGGGTCAGATTCAGCACCTCTCCCAGCTCTCCGGAAAGCTGCTTCGCCTCCAACTGGCACAGAATGAGAATGCTCTCCAGCGTGTCCAGCTTTCCCCGGAACACGATCCTGGGGTGATCCTTCTCCACCAGCACATCCCCATGGAGATGGGTCATATGCTCCGGCTTTTCCTTGAGGTAGCCGCCGTTTAACAGCCGGTAGGTTTCGATCTTCGCTGCTTCCCCGGGACGAATTTCGATCCGTTCCCGGGCAAGGAAGTCCCTGGCGCCACTGGTCAGCTGATCCCCTTTGGGGAGGAAGAAGACCCGCTTTCCCTCCCGGTTGCGGAGGTTGTCCCGCACCGAGCTTTCATTCCAGAGCATTTTTTACTTCGCCGCGGGAGGGTTCTGGTTCAGCCGGCCCTTGGGGAGGATGGCGTCCACCTCCATGTGGGGCCGGGC
Organism: uncultured Oscillospiraceae bacterium; assembly: GCA_964394055.1. GTDB lineage: Bacteria > Bacillota > Clostridia > Oscillospirales > Oscillospiraceae > Faecousia. Next base: position 233 of record CAYMWT010000370.1, on the reverse strand, counting down.
AATGACGTGGACGGAGATCAGCTCGCCCACCTTCTCCGCCGCCGCGGCCCCCGCGTCCGTGGCAGCCTTTACCGCGCCCACGTCTCCCCGCACCATAACGGTGACCAGGCCGCCGCCTACCTGCTCCTTGCCCACCAGCTGGACGTTGGCAGATTTTACCATAGCGTCCGCCGCCTCAATGGCCCCGATGAGGCCCTTGGTTTCGATCATACCCAGAGAATTTGTATCCATAG
>CAYMWT010000369.1:0-2121 GCA_964394055.1 uncultured Oscillospiraceae bacterium | reverse complement strand
CTCTGCCAATCCCGGACGTGACCGTCAATACCCGCAGGGGTGTGTTCGTAACCTATGCCCCGCAAAACACCGCTGTTTAGGCGCAAAAAAGCGAGTGTTCTTATGGGATACGAAATCCTATAAGAACACTCGCAGTGGTGCCGGTGACCGGACTCGAACCGGTACGCCATCGCTGGCGGTGGATTTTGAGTCCACTACGTCTACCATTCCATCACACCGGCATAGTATCCATAGTATAGTACATTTCCCTCCAAAAAGCAAGAAAAAGTTTTCGATAGGAAGGGCGTCCTCCGGAAAAATTATGCTTGCTTTCCACCGAATTTCTGCTATGCTGTTCTATAGCGAGGTGTGACCATGAAATATACGGATATGATTCCCGGAACCTTCCTCAACCGTCCCAACCGGTTCATTGCCCATGTGCGGATCGGTGAGCAAACTGAGGTGGTACATGTGAAAAATACGGGCAGATGCCGGGAACTGCTGCCCGTCGGCGCTCGGGTCTGGTGTCAGAAGTCCTCGAACCCTGCCCGAAAAACCCAATATGACCTGATCGCGGTGCAGAAGGGAGAGCGACTGATCAACATGGATTCCCAAGCCCCCAATCACGCGGCGGAGGAATGGCTGCTGTCCGGCGGTCTGGGGGAGATCGAGAATCTGAGGCCGGAAACGGTTCACGGGGATTCCCGGTTTGATTTTTCCTTTTATAAGAATGGAAGGCTGTGCTTTCTGGAGGTCAAAGGGGTGACCCTGGAAGACGAGGGAATCTGCGCCTTCCCCGACGCGCCTACCCAACGGGGCGCCAAACACCTGCGGGGACTGAAGGAGGCGGCCCGGGAGGGCTGCGGAGCCTATGTGCTGTTCGTCATTCAGATGGAGAACGTGAAGTATCTCCACCCCAATGACAAAACAGACCCGGAGTTCGGCCAGGCCCTGCGGGAGGCGGCGGAAGCAGGCGTAACCATTCTGGCCATGGACTGTGAAATAAAAGCGGACGAAATGCGGATCCGGCAATCTGTGCCGGTGAAGCTCAATTAGGAGGAAACATATGGATCATCGGGAAAAAGCGGCAGAACTGTTTTTAAACGGAAGCAACTGCGCCCAGGCGGTGGTGGTGGCTTTCTGCGACATAACGGGGTTGGAGCCTGGCTTCGCGGCAAAAATGGCCTCCTCCTTCGGCGGCGGCATGGGCCGGATGCGGGAGGTCTGCGGCGCGGTCAGCGGGATGCTGATGGTGCTGGGCCTGCTGTACGGCTATGAAGACCCTGGTGAAAAGGATCAGAACAAGCGGGAGCACTACGCCCTGGTGCAGCAGCTGGCGGGACAGTTCCGGGAGGAGGTGGGCAGCATCGTCTGCCGGGAGATTCTGAAGAATCCTCCATCCGACCCCAATCCCACACCCCGGACGGCGGAATTCTACCGGAAGCGCCCCTGTACCCGGATGGTGATGACGGCGGCGGGCCTGCTGGACGATTACATCCAGGCCCATCCCGTGGAGCAGAGCCATGAATGAGCTGATCTACAATCAGACCCAGATCCCAAAGGAGCAGTACCGCTATGGCTTCCGCTCCTCGGCGGCCACGGGCTGCGGCTGGATCGCCACCTATAACGCCCTGCTGCTTCTGGGGCACACCACGGATATCGAGGCGCTGATCCGCTACTACGAGTGGCAGCTGCCCCTGATCCACGGCAATGCCGGAACCTCCTTCTGGGCCCCGGCGGCGGCCTTCCGGAAATGGGGCTTTCCGGTAAAGGTCATTGTGAACCGGAAGCGCTTTGATGAGGAAGGGGCAAAGGCGGATGCCTGCATCCTGTTTTACCACTGGCGGAAAGGGGTAAGGCTTGGGGCACACTTCGTGGCGCTTCATCATGGGGAGGCGGGCTTTGTGGGCTACAACACCTACAAAAATTCCACCGGGCCGGATTTCTATGGAGACAGCCTGGAGGAATTTATCAAAAAGCAGGGGTATTTTGGCGAGGTACTCATTGCCATCAGAAAAAAGTGACGGAAAAACAAAAAATGCCCCTTCCGGAGCATAAAACCCATATAAAAATGAAATGACCCTTGACTACATGCGTCTTGCCATCGACACATTTTTTCGTAGTCAAGGGTCATTTCTGTTC
>CAYMWT010000368.1:0-2135 GCA_964394055.1 uncultured Oscillospiraceae bacterium | reverse complement strand
TGGGGGCAAAATTTATCCCCCAAAGGCGGGTTTGCCTTTGGGGGATTTGATGAAGGGCCCACTAATCGTCGTAATGTCCCCGGCGGGATACAAGGAATAGAATTCCGTCTTTTTCATAGTAAACAATCCGATTGGCATCGTCAATTCGTCTGCTCCACATACCCGCAAAGTTCTCTTTTAGCGGCTCTGGTTTTCCAATACCTTCAAATGTGCTTCTCTGAATGTCCCTGATGAGTGCATTGATCCTTTTCAATGTTTTCTTATCCTGTGCCTGCCAATACAGATAATCATCCCACGCCCGATCTTCCCACAACATTCTCATTCGTCCACCTCAATCAGATCGTGTTCCGCAAAGTGGGCACGGCCATTTCTGATATCCTGGACGATGCCCTCCAGATACCGGATATTGCTTTCCGAGTAAAAAGGATCCACGTTGATTTCAAAGGGAATCCGTTTTTCTCTGGCTACTTTTTTCGCGAAGACCGTGAAGGCGGCGCTGAGAGAAAGCCCCATATCCGCGCAAGCCTGTTCCATGCTTTTCTTCACGTCCGCGTCCAGCTTGAAGTTGACGTTTACTGCCTGTGCCATGTTCATCCCTCCTTCCTTCTTCTATAGTATGCTATATTAAAGAGAAAATCAAGAATTTTTCTTTAATTTTTCTTTATATTTTATTGCTTAAAACAAAAAACATGCCCCCGAAATTTTCAGGGGCATGAAATTTACGCTCTCTGCTCGCAGTAAATGCAGCGGTGAATATCCGCGGCCTTGTCGGTGCAGCGGAACAGCTGGGGCAGCTCCTGCTCGGTCTGGGAGATGCACTTGGGGTTCCGGCAGACACGGTCATATTCCAGACCCTCTACCTCCAGAGGCTGCTTGGCGGGATTCTCCCTGGCCTCCTCCAGGAGCTTCAGAATCAGAGCCATCCGCATGTACTTGCCGTTCAGGGCCTGACGGAAGTAAGCGGCCCGGGGATCGTCGTCCACCTTCACGCTGATCTCATTGACCCGGGGCAGGGGATGGAGGACACACATGTTGTCCTTGGCCAGCTTCATCTTCTCCGTGTCCAGAACGTAGCTGTCCTTCAGCCGTTCGTACTCCCAGGGATCGTCAAACCGTTCCCGCTGGATCCTCGTCATGTACAGCACGTCCAGCTCGCCCATGGCGTCCTCCAGGGAGGTAAGCTCGGTGTAGGGAATGTGGAGCTTTTCCAGAACGTTATACCGGATGGAGCCGGGGAGCTTTAGCTCCTTGGGGGAGAAGAAGATAAAGCGGATGTTCTCGTACCGGCTCATGGCCTCCACCAGGGAGTGGACGGTGCGGCCGTATTTCAGGTCGCCGCACAGGCCGATGGTCAGGTTGTCCAGCCGGCCCATCTCCCGGGAGATGGTCAGAAGGTCGGCCAGGGTCTGGGTGGGATGGTTGTGGCTGCCGTCCCCGGCGTTGATCACAGGGATGGAGGCTGCCTGAGAGGCAACAAAGGGCGCGCCCTCCTTGGGGTGGCGGATGGCCATGATGTCGGCGTAGCAGGAGATGATCTTGGCAGTGTCTGCCATGCTCTCGCCCTTGGCGGCGGAGGAGGAAGAGGCCTCGCTGAAGCCGATGACCTGGCCGCCCAGCTCGATCATGGCGGACTCAAAGCTGAGCCGGGTGCGGGTGGAAGGCTCGTAGAACAAGGTGGCCAGCTTCTTGTGGGCGCACTTGTCCCAGTAGGCTTCCGGATGGGCGATGATGTCCTTGGCGGTGGAGATCAGCGCGTCCAGCTCCTCCACGCTCAGATCCAGAATGTTAATCAGACTTCTCATATCACTTTGCTCCGTTTACGGCAAGATAATTCTTGATCCGGGTGACGTTTTCTTCGTTGGCGGGATCGGCTTCCAGATACTCGATGATGTCGTACACATCCACCACGGAGTATACCGGGAAGCCGAACTGCTCCTCAATCTCCTGCATGGCGCCCTTTTCGCCCTGGCCCTTTTCCTTCCGGTCAACCATGACGAAGGTGGCAGCCACCTTCACGTCCTTCAGAGTGCTGAGCAGAGCCAGGCTCTCCCGGATGGCGGTACCGGCGGTGATCACGTCCTCCACGATGACCACTTCCTCACCGGCCTTGGGAACGTAGCCCACGAACACGCCGC
>CAYMWT010000367.1:0-2146 GCA_964394055.1 uncultured Oscillospiraceae bacterium | reverse complement strand
GGATGGAACTCATTTTTCTGCCGTTGGGTGTCCAACTTGAACTTGCAATTTACGTTTCTTTAAAATAGGGAGAAGACGAAAAAATACGGAAATCTCAGAGTCTTGCGAGATATATTTCGTGAGAAGAAAACTGTCAAGCAGTAACATTTTTCTCCAGAGCCTGAATATATTCTGCCATGGCCTCCGCCATTTTCTCATCCGTTACAATGTGGGGATGGCCGCAGGCGCCGATGGGATCCTGAAAATACATTTTAGGATACCGGAAGCAGGATATATTTTTATCCCCGGTTTCCTCCTGATACTGGCCAGCGGCTGCCTGTATTTCCGGGAACAGGTAGTAATCCATTGAGCCAAGGGCACAGATAATATGGGTATGGGGGCCGCAGCCGGATCGGAGCTGCCGTATAAACTCCATATATTTTCGCCGGTGCAGGGCCATGCCTTCCTTCTCGCCCATCAACTGAATGGCGTTGGCATCATTGGTGCCCAGATTTACAACCACATAGTCCAAGGCTTCTCCGGAACAATTCCAGGGCGTGAATTGGGTCAGGCCCAGCTTTTCCTCCAGAATGCGATCCGTATAAGGGTATAGGTCATCCATGCCCCAGTTGTGACACCATCCGGGGAATAGCGTAACCGCAATGCCGGAACTGCTGATTATGGTTTCCTCCATGTTCAGCTTCCGGGCAGTAATGGCGCCGTGGGACATCCAGCCGTCCTCGTCCTGAGAGAAAAATACACGGTTTTTGTCATCGACGGCATTTCCAAAACCGCAGGTAATGGAATCCCCGATAAACATAATTTTCTTCTTGGGCGGAAGCTCAGGAATCGGAAGAACCGTTCCGTCAATATGCAGTGCCTTCAGCCCCAGAAATCCCTTCCCGTTTTCCGTGAGTTTCACCAGCCGGACGCAGTGGGTTTCCTCCTCTTCAGAGTGAAACAGAAGATGGGTACTGCTCTCCCGAGAGATCTCCAGCTTTCGATCCGGAGTCTCCCGGTTGTCCATCACCACAGCCAGCCAAGGTCAGGTGGGACGTTGCGTGGACTCGCCGGTTGCGGGATTCATCTCTGCCTCCGATCCGGGTATAGCCGCCAGCTCCGCCAACAATGTTTTCCCACGGAACCATATTGCCATCCCGCTGGCAGTCCAGTTAAAGTACAGGGTCTGCTCCGCATCCCGATAGAGGGTTCGCCCATAGGGCTTGACTTTTTCTAAAAGGTCTATTCCATGCAATGTAACCATCTTTTGCTCCTTTTGTCATATTGCAAAGTATCCCATAATCGGTCAGCCTTCCTTCAACCAGTAAAATCCATAGGGCTGCAGGACACACATACCAGCAGGCATCATCAGCCCGGTTAAAAGCTCGGTATAGTTTGCTTCCAGAACCATCTTTTGCGGTTGGTTGGAGAAATTAAACAGTGCAGTCAGATGTTCTCCATGGAAACTCCGCCGAACGCCAAGAATGGCGCGGCTGTTGGTGTCCAGGATTTCCACATCCGCGTCAGCGTGGAAGACGGTTTCCGCTGCCCGAACCGCGCATAGTTTCTTAAGCATGCAGAATACAACACCCTCAGGCCGAGTCAGATCCTTTCTGTATTCTGCCTTTTCCCAATTGAAGGCGCCCCGATGAACATAACGGCTGTCATCACGAACATCCGGATCGCTGCTTTCGTGATAGCTGTAATCGTTTTTCTGTGCCAATTCATCGCCGCTGTAGAGTACTGGAATGCCGCTCTGGGTCAGCATCCATGCGTGAAGCATAATATGGCAGTTGACAGACAGAGAAACTTCCTCTTTGGTTTTGGCAGTTTCCAGGCCCACAAGGCTGGCAGTGGTGCCACACAGACGGGCATCCCGCAGCCGGGGATCATTGTTATATAACTCTCCCCGAGCAGGACTGCCAGGATAATTTCCGGTGAACCAGTCGTTCAGGTACTGCTTGTGCATCGGCTCTGAAATACCAAACTGGCGCAAAAAATCGTAATCGAGGCCCCAGCCGATATCATCATGGCAACGAAGGTAATTCTGAAACAGGCAGCTTTTCGGCAGAGAAATCAACTGGGTCAGCTGTTGCCGCAGAAGGGACACATCCTGGACAGCCAGGGTGTGCCAGGTGGTACACATCGTGGTCACATTGTAGAGAAT
>CAYMWT010000366.1:0-2161 GCA_964394055.1 uncultured Oscillospiraceae bacterium | reverse complement strand
ACCAGCAGGTTCGTGGCGCCGTGGTTCTGCCCAACGGCACCGGCAAGACCCGCCGTGTTCTGGTCTTCGCCAAGGACGCCAAGGTTGACGAGGCCAAGGCTGCCGGCGCTGACTATGTGGGCGGCATGGATATGGTGGAGAAGATCACCAAGGAGAACTGGTTCGAGTTCGACGTGGTTGTGGCTTCCCCCGACATGATGGGCATTGTTGGCCGTCTTGGTAAGGTCTTAGGCCCCAAGGGCTTGATGCCCTCCCCCAAGGCCGGCACCGTGACCCCCAACGTGGCCGCCGCTGTCAAGGAGATCAAAGCCGGTAAGGTTGAGTACCGTCTGGACAAGACCAACATCATCCACTGCCCCATCGGCAAGGTTTCCTTCGGCTCCGAGAAGCTGACCGAGAACATGGATACTCTGATTTCCGCGGTTGTGAAGGCTAAGCCCGCCGCTGCCAAGGGTCAGTATATCCGTTCCTGCACCGTGGCCTCCACCATGGGCCCCGGCGTGAAGGTTTCCACTGCCAAGTATCTGTAAGGTAAGATGGCATATTCCCCCGGATGTGAACGCATCCGGGGGTTTTGCGTTTTGGATTCTTAAGAATTGTTTGCCTTTCTTGACAAACAAACCTGTTTATGGAATAATAAATGACGTCACATGAAAGGAGTGTGGGATTATGGAGAAACGAAAAAGCGTATGTCTTTGCATTTTGGCGGCTGTAGTCCTTGCTGCTTTGGTGATTTCCATTTATCCGGAAAGGCCCATTCTCCTCGCTGACAAATACCCGTCAATCGCCACGGGAACCTATCAGGCCACCATGGAATGGGACGGGCAGACCGGGGATAACGTCATTCCGGCGATGATTTCCGACGAGGAATTTCGTAGTATCCTCTCCTCTGCTTCTGTTACAAAACACAAAGCGTCCAGCCAAATGCCATCCGTTGCCTTCGCCATACACCTGACCGATGGAACAAAAGGATATTCCATTGTGGTTGGGAACGATCATACCATTTCCGTTGCTCACACGGATCGTTTACAACAGACCAGAACATTCTGGCTCGACCGTGAGGAAGGTGTTTTCGACAGCCTCTATGCCTGTCATGTAAGCAATGGGGGAACCACGATTGCCCAAGTGGAATCCTCTTTGCCGGAAGCGTATCAGCAAAAGCTGCGGATTTCCTCCACCCCTCAGCCAGGGGCCTATGTCAGCCTTTCTCTGAAGGATCTGGACGAAACCGACGGTACCATGATTTACGACGCTCTGTCAGATGTAAAAATCCTGCTGGACGGCTCTGAATTTCCACTGGAGGAAGCCATCCGGGATCGCCGTGTTTCCACACCGGAGCTGATTTCCTGGGCCAGGCTGGATGCCCGGAACGGCTATTGTCGGGAATCCACCCAGACCCATAACGGCCTGACCCAGTTTCTGTACCATTACAGCAGCTTCAACCTACTCACGATCTATGATGTACTGGACACTCCCGATGGCCGCCAGCATCTGATCCAGTCTCTCCGGATTGCGCCTCCCGACAGCAGCTTCACTGTGGGAAGCACCGTTTTCACGGATGCGGAAGGAAATATTCTTGACCGGGAGGACTGGGGCCTTACACTGGAAGTTCAAGACGCCGCGCCCACAGGGATCACGCTCCGATTCACCCAAACCGGCGGTCAGCAAATCGGGGAGCTGAAAGCAATCCACTATTCCCTCGACAGCGTCAGTGAGGAAACCCATCTGGTCAGTGGTGTATGCGAGGCAGAGCTTGCGGAAAACGACACCTCCCTCTGCACACTGGACTGGTCTGACCTCTGTGGAGAACTGCCAACGGGAGAATACTACATTTCCATAGAGGTTTATGACTTTTTCGATGAATCTCAGGTACATCCCCTTATGCAGGACTTTCATCGAAGTCAATACTATGGTGTTTCCTTTGAAATTCCATAACCCTGCACAGCGGAAGCGGTGCAAGCCCTCCCGCTATGCTTTTTCCGCAAAGTATCCTCAAAAAATACTTGACAATATGCGCCTTTCGTGCTATACTCTATCCGTTGCCAAAGACAGCAGGTGGAACCGATCCGTAAGTCCTGCCGAGGTGCGCCAAATACGTTTGCGTTTTGCGTGTCTTTCTGTCTTCTGGCAGGAAGACACTTTTTATTTTCGGAGGTGAAAA
>CAYMWT010000365.1:0-2161 GCA_964394055.1 uncultured Oscillospiraceae bacterium | reverse complement strand
CTGGGCGATCCCCGGAGCATCCCCCACCCCGTAGTCCTGATGGGAAAGCTCATCACGATCACAGAAAAGGCGGTGCGGAAAATTTTTCCCAAAACCACGGTTGGGGAAACCATCGCCGGTGGGATCTTGTGGCTTGTGGTTGCCAGCATCTCCACAGCTGTGCCGGTTCTTCTTTTGCATCTGTGCTATAAAACCGCAGTTGGCCTGGGGTTGATCGTGGAGAGCGTCATGTGCTGGCAGATCCTGGCCACCAAATCCCTGAAAGACGAAAGCATGAAGGTTTTTACCGCCCTGGAATCCGGTGATCTGGCTTCGTCCCGCCGGGCGGTGTCCATGATCGTAGGCCGGGACACGGAACACCTGGATGATGCCGCCGTCACCCGGGCCGCTGTGGAAACCGTGGCCGAGAACGCCTCCGACGGTGTTGTGGCCCCCATGCTGTATCTTGCCATCGGGGGAGCGCCTCTGGGCTTTCTCTACAAGGCGGTGAACACCATGGATTCCATGCTGGGCTATGTGGAGATGCCCTATAAAAACATCGGTTTGATTCCGGCAAAAATGGACGACCTGCTGAATCTCCTCCCCTCCCGGATCTGTGCCCTGCTCATGCTCCTTGCGGGAAAGCTCCTGGGGCTGGATGCCAAAAACGGCTGGAAAATTTTCCGCCGTGACCGATATAACCACGCAAGCCCCAATTCCGCCCAGACGGAATCCATGTGCGCCGGGCTTCTGGGCCTCAGGCTTGCCGGAGACGCCTGGTACCATGGGGTCTTGCACAAGAAGCAATACATCGGCGACCCGCTGCGCCCCATTGAACACCAAGACGTTCCCCGGGCCTGTCGTCTCATGTACGCAACCGTTTTCCTGTCCCTTCTTTGCTTTGGAGGGATCCGGCTTCTTATTTTGTTGTGAGGAAAAAATATGCTTTATCAGATTCAAAATCCCCACGGCGGGGATATTTATGGGGAGGAAGTCCTGCTGGATTACTCCGCCAATACCAACCCCTTTGGCACCCCCCAGGGGGTCATCGAGGCCGTTCAGGCGGTGCTCCCGGATATGCACCGTTATCCCGACCCCTATTGCAGAAAGTTGATCAAGGCAATTTCCGCCCATGAGCAGGTTCCGACGGAATACATCCTCTGCGGAAGCGGGGCAGCGGAACTGATTTATTCCTACTGTGAGGCGGTTCGCCCTCATACCGCTGCCATGCCCGTACCCACCTTCTCGGAATATGCCCTGGGTCTGAAGCGAATGGGCTGTGACATCCGCACCTTTGTTCTGGGACAGGAGAAGGATTTTACCCTGGATGAAAGCTTCCTTACCTGGCTTTCCGAAGCCAAACCGGATGTGGTGTTCCTCTGCAATCCCAATAACCCCACAGGAAAAATCATACCCAGCCCATTACTGGTAAAAATTTTGTCTCTGTGCATTGCGCGGGGCATCCGGCTGTTCATAGATGAATGCTTCCTAGATTTATCTGACAACGGAGAAAGCATGAAACCCTTCCTGGCAGCGTATCCCAAGCTTTTCATCTTGAAGGCATTTACCAAAAGCTACGGAATGGCGGGAATCCGTCTGGGCTACTGCCTGACTTCGGACAGGTCGCTGTTAAAAAGAATGTCAGCCGCCGTCCAGCCCTGGAACGTTTCCGCTCTTGCCCAGGCCGCCGGTGTGGCCGCGCTGTCGGAAACCGCCTTCCTGCAAAGAACGAAAGCCGTGATTTCGCAGGAGCGGCTGTGGCTGACGGAGAAGCTACAGTCCTTCGGCTTCCGGGTCTGCCCCTCCCAGACGAACTTTCTGTTGTTCCAGGGGCCGGAGGATCTCCACCTGCGGCTGAAGGAAAAACAGGTTCTGATTCGGGATTGCAGCAATTTTGAGGGGCTTTGCCCCGGCTGGTTCCGGATCGCCGTCCGCCTGCATGAAGAAAATGAAGCGCTGATCCATGGGATTCAGGAGGTGTTATCGTGGCAAAAAACATTATGATCCAGGGCACTATGTCCAATGTGGGCAAAAGCCTGCTGTGCGCCGGCCTGTGCCGGATCTTCAAACAGGACGGATATCGGGTAGCTCCCTTCAAAAGCCAGAATATGGCCCTCAATTCCTTTATCACCGCCGACGGCGGCGAAATGGGCAGAGCTCAGGTGGTTCAGGCGGAGGCTGC
>CAYMWT010000364.1:0-2182 GCA_964394055.1 uncultured Oscillospiraceae bacterium | reverse complement strand
TGTCCCGGAGGAAGGAGGTCATGGTCACGGACTTCTCATAGGTATTGATGGTGAACAGCATCATGGTATCGGCGAACCGCTCCGCCTCTCCTTCTCTGGCCGCCTGGCCTACCACCAGGATATTGATATAATCGTCCCGGGAGGCAACATGAGGCTGGGTAGGCGGCTCGGTGGTCTCCGTCACTACCGCCTCCGTGGCCCCGGGAACTGTCTGCTGGGGCTTTTCCACAGGTTCCGTGGCCGCTTCGGTGTAGACGACCTTGGGCACCTCCACATGGTTTATCTTGTTGAGCAGAGAATGATAGTAAATCACGCCTCCGGCAACCAGGCCCAGCACAAGCACCACAATGACAATCAGGACGATCAAAACGACTTTTCCGCCTTTTTTCGCCTTTTTGGGCTTCCTTTTCTCAAATTTACCGTGCATAGCTTATCTCCTATCGTAACATACGTTTTGATTCTTTTTTTACTGAAATCAGACGGGTTTTAGTATATCATAGGATATCCGTGAATGCAACTGTTTTCGCACAGGAAAAGGACGGACGCGCGATCGCGTCCGTCCCATTGTGATCTATTTGTCTTCTCAGCGCAGACCTGCCTGCTTCAGCAGGGCGGGAACCTTGCTTTCCCAGCCCAGGGCCATGATGTGAACACCCTGGCAGTAGGGCTTGCACTCCCTGATGATCCGGGCGGCAATCTCCACGCCGGTGATACCGGCCTTGGCCTTCTCCTTGTCGGCGGCCAGCTCCGCGATCATGTCGTCGGGGATGTGGATACCGGCCACGTTCTTGTTCATGAACTTGGCCATACCGGCGGACTTGGGGATCACGATGCCCAGCTGGACAGGCTTGCCGAACTGCTTGGCCTTCTCCATGAAGGCGATGAACTTCTCAGGCTCGTAAACAGCCTGGGTCTGGAAGTAGTCGGCGCCGGCCATGACCTTGCGCTCCATCTTGGCCAGCTGCGCGTCCACGCTGTCGGAGCAGGGGGATACCACCGCGCCCTTGGCGAACTTGGGAGGCTCGCCAACCAGCTCATTGCCGCCCAGGTCAACGCCCTTTTCCAGCTGACACACGGTGTGGATCAGGGAAACGGAGTCCAGGTCGAACACGGGCTTTGCGCCGGGATGGTCGCCCATCTTGGTGTGGTCGCCGGTCAGCAGCAGCAGGTTCTCAATGCCCAGCATGGCGGCGCTGAGCAGGTCGGACTGAAGGGCGATGCGGTTCCGGTCCCGGCAGGTCAGCTGATAGATGGGGGTCAGGCCCTCATCCTTCAGAGCCTTACAGGTGGCGAGGGAGCCCAGACGCATAACAGAGGACTGGTTGTCCGTCACGTTGACGGCGGAAATGTCAGACAGATACTCCTTGGCTTCTTCCAGCAGATGCTCGATGTGAATGCCTTTGGGAGGGCCGACTTCGGCAGTGACCACAAATTCGCCCTGATCAAAAAGTTCCGTAATTCTCATAGTTTATTACTCCTGTCCTTATTAAACTTCGTCATCGGTGGCATAGTTCCGGATCTGGACGGGGCACTTCAGCGCGTCCAGGCGGCCCACCATTTTCAGTCTCTTATAGATCCGCTCCCAGCCGCATTCCATGGTGGGATCCACCTCGCACATACCGTTCTTTGCGCCGCCGCACTGGCCGTTGACCAGGCTCTTGGAGCAGGCGGTGATGGGACAGATGCCGCCGGTGAGGTTCAGGTAGCACTCGCCGCACTGCTTGCAGTCGTATTCCAGAGGGGTAACGCCCTGGAAGCCGGGCAGAGGGTAAGTGTCACAGCAGGCATAGACCTTCTTGGGAGTGAGATACTCGGAAACGGTCTGGACGCCCACGCCGCAGGAGAATACCAGCACCGCGTCGGCGGCGTCGATCTCCGCCTTATGCAGATCCAGACGGAGCTTCATGTTCTCCGGGTTGCAGATGTAGTCGGTGGTAAAGATACCGGTGACCTTCCCAGCCGCTTGCAGCTCCTTCTGGAGGTCGTTCGCTTCCTTTTCCGGGAAGTGAACCTCCTTACAGCCGTGACAGTTGATGATGAAGACCTTGCCTTCCGCCAGGGAGAGGATGGTGTCCTTTGCTTTCAATTCGGTGATCAACATATTACTTCATCCCCCTTACTGCCGCTTTACCGGCCTTGATCTTCAGTGCCAGCGGAATCTTGGAAGAGCAGACATAGCCGC
>CAYMWT010000363.1:0-2189 GCA_964394055.1 uncultured Oscillospiraceae bacterium | reverse complement strand
CTTGCCCATGTTCCGAACCTTCATCATATCCTCGCCGGTCTTGTTGATAAGATCGGCAACGGTGTTGATGTTGGCCCGCTTCAGAAAGTTGAAGCTGCGGACAGACAGATCCAGTTCATCAATGGTCATGGACAGCTTGGCATCGGGACGGTCAGCGGTCTTCTCCACAACGGTGGAGGAGGTGCTGACAGCATCGGACAGGTTGGTAAACACCGTCAGATGATCAGACAAAATCTTTGCGCCCAGAGACACAGCGTCCTTGGCTGTGATGGTGGAATCGGTCCAGACCTCTAAGGTCAGCTTGTCGAAATCGGTCTTGTCGCCGACTCGAGTGGGCTCCACCGTGTAATTCACCTTGGTCACAGGAGAATAGATGGAGTCAATGGGAATCACGCCAATGGGCATCTGGGGCGTCTTGTTCCGATCAGAGGAAACATAGCCACGGCCCTGAGACAGGGTGATCTCCATATTGAAAGTGGCATCCTCGCCCAGAGTGCAGATGTGCAGCTCCGGGTTCAGGATCTCAACCTCGGCATCCGCCTTGATATCGCCGGCCTTGACCTCACAGGGGCCTACCGCATCGATATACACAGTCTTGACACCGGCGCAGTGCAGCTTCGGAGTGATCCGCTTGACATTCAGCACGATCTCCGTCACATCCTCGGTAACACCGGGGATGGTGGAAAACTCATGCTGGACGCCCTGAATCTTAATAGAAGTTGCAGCGAAGCCTGGCAGACTGCTCAGCAGGATACGGCGCAGGGAGTTACCCAGCGTCATACCGTAGCCACGCTCCAGGGGCTCCACGACATACTTGCCGTAAGAGGGATCCTCGGGCAGGTCAAGGCAGGAAATGCGAGGCTTTTCAATTTCTACCATGAATCATAACCCTCCTTAAGATTGTGGGGAGTTTCCTCCCCACCAGACAAACATGCGTACAGACAGGGGGGATATCCTTACTTGGAGTACAACTCGACGATGAGGTGCACAGCGATATCGAAGTCGATATCGTCCTTGGTAGGCATAGCGATAACCTTGCCCTGGAGGGTGTTCTTATCACGGTCCAGCCACTTGGGAGCAGCAACGAAAGCGTCATCTTCCTTCAGCTTCTTGAAGAAAGCGTTGGAAGAAGCCTTCTCGGAAACGGCCACCACATCGCCAACCTTAATCAGGTAGCTGGGGATGTTGACGCGGCTGCCGTTCACAGTGAAATGTCCGTGGTTCACCAGCTGGCGAGCCTGACGGCGGGTGTTGGCGAAGCCCAGACGGTAAACAACATTGTCCAGACGACGCTCGCAGTAGGTCAGCAGGGTCTCGCCGGTGTTGCCCTCGGCCCGGGCAGCCTTCTCGTAGTAGTTACGGAACTGCTTCTCCTGGATGCCGTAGACAAACTTGACCTTCTGCTTCTCAGTCAGCTGAGTGGCGTACTCAGACTTCTTTGCTCTTCTCTGACCGCCGGGGTTCTTGTTGGAAGACTTGGAATACCCCATTGCGGCAGGAGAAACGCCCAGCGTTCTGCAACGCTTCAGCACGGGCTGCATATTCTTAGCCATATTGCAAAATTCCTCCTATTGCTTTCTCAGACACGACGTCTCTTGGGGGGACGGCAGCCGTTGTGAGGAATGGGAGTTACGTCCTTGATCATGACGACTTCCAGACCAGCGGTCTGCAGAGCCCGAATCGCGGCCTCACGTCCCTGACCGGGTCCCTTAACGTAGACCTCAACAGTCTTCAGGCCATGCTCCATCGCGGCCTTGGCAGCGGTTTCCGCAGCAGTCTGAGCAGCGAAGGGAGTGGATTTCCGGGAACCACGGAAGCCCAGTCCGCCGGAGGAAGCCCAGGAAAGGGCATTGCCTTCCAGGTCGGTGATGGTGACCATGGTATTATTGAAAGAGGAACGGATATGTGCCGCACCCTTTTCTACATTTTTGCGCTCGCGACGGCGCTTTACAACCTTCTTAGCAGCAGCTTTAGCAGCCATTTACATATCCCTCCTTACTTCTTCTTGTTGGCAATGGTCTTCTTGGGACCCTTGCGGGTGCGGGCATTGGTCTTGCTGCGCTGTCCGCGCACGGGGAGGCCCCGGCGGTGGCGGATGCCGCGGTAGCAGCCGATCTCGGTCAGGCGCTTGATGTCCAGAGCCACGCTCCGGCGCAGGTCGCCCTCCACGGTATACTCGTGGTCGATGG
>CAYMWT010000362.1:0-2212 GCA_964394055.1 uncultured Oscillospiraceae bacterium | reverse complement strand
AGGGACGGGAGGATTCCAGAGTAAACTCCAGGGTGTAGTCGTCCAGAGCCTTGACACCGATGTCCTCCAGAGAGGCCTCGGGAACCTCCTCCAGAACCACCTGCTCGCCGTCCTCGTCGGTGACCAGCTTTACGGCGTTGCCGTTTTCATCGGTGCCGTCCACTGCAGTGGGCAGGGCCATCTGATAGGCAGTCCAGTCATAGTAGGCATCCGCGCCGGCGATCACACCGCTCATGGTGTAGAAGGTGGAGGAGTCGTTGTTGGCGTCGCAGACATAGTGCGCGGAGGCGACCCAGTCGTTGGCGGTGACAGGCGCGACCACGTTGCCGTCCTTGTCCACCCAGTTCACGCCCTGACGGATCTTGAAGGTCCAGACGGTGGCGTCCTCGTTCTGCTCCCAGCTTTCTGCCAGGGCAGGCTCCACGTTGCCGTAGGAGTCATACTCCACCAGGCAGTCCACAATGTTGGCGGCAATGCTCAGCTCGTTGGTCAGACCCGTGATCAGGTAGTTCAGGGTGGTGACCTCGCTGGAATACAGGGTGCGATAGACGGCGTTGTCAGAGACGGGCGCGGCCGGGGCAGCGGCGCCCTGAGTGGCGGCGGGCGTGGTGGCGGCGGGGGCGTCGGAGGCGCTGCCACAGGCGGCCAGAGACAGCGCCATCACAGCGGCGAGCACCAGGGACAGCAGTCGTTTGGTCATTTTCATACAAATCATTCCTTTCATTTTCTTGCTGGGGAAGCTTCCGCCGAAAAAGCGGAATATTCTACAAACGGCCGAGCCGATTCGTAGGAAAAAGGAAAACACGGCACCGGGAAAATCCCGCCCAATGCCGTTCAGATGGGAAAAAAGTATGATACTTTCTATGTATTTTACCATACTCCTTTAACAAAGTAAAGGACGGGGTTCCGCCGGGGCGGAGAAAAAACCGGGCTGAAAAGAGGAATATTCGTGATATTTACACAAAGGACACATGTCTTTCTGACGTGGAACAGATAAAAAAAGCCCTGGCAAGTTGGATAGAAACCGTTATTTTTAACAGAAACGGTATTTCCTGGGCGGATATAATGGGAGAATGTGAGAGAAAACGGGACTTTCCAAAAGGATTCCCTTGGAATAAAAAGCCAGAAAAGAAAATTTGAAAATTGGCTATTGACAAAGCTGTATAAATTGTATATACTGATGCTATACAGCTTATACAGAGGTGATTGCGTGCAAATCTATATTGACAATAAAAGCGGGTCGCCCATCTATGACCAGATCTACACCCAGATCAAGGCTCAGATCATCAGCGGTGGAGTAAAGGAAAACGAAATGCTTCCCTCCATCCGGGGTCTGGCCAAGGATCTGCGGATCAGCTTCATCACCACAAAGCGGGCCTACGACGAGCTGGAAAAGGACGGCTTCCTGTACACCATTCCCGGAAAGGGCTCCTTTGCGGCACCCAGGAACACGGAGCTGCTGCGGGAGGAAAACCTGAAGAAAATCGAAGACCACATTGAGGCCATTGTCCAGCTGGCCGCCTCCTGCAATTTAAGCCGGGAGGACATTCTGGACATGGTGCAATTCGCCATGGAGGAACGGATATGAACGCATTGGAAATCAAAAACCTGACCAAGAAATTCCCGGGCTTTGCCCTGGACAAACTGAGCCTGACCCTGCCCGCAGGCTGCATTCTGGGCCTCATCGGCGAAAATGGGGCTGGCAAATCCACCACCATCAAGCTGATTCTGGACATCATCCACAAGGACAGCGGCACCGTCACCATTCTGGGCCGGAATCAGGAGGATCACCTGGAGGTGACCAAGGAAGACATCGGCGTGGTCATGGACGAACTGGGGATTCCCACCAGCCTGAACACCAAAGAGGTGGGCAAGGTCATGGCCGGGATCTTCCGGAATTGGGACGATACCGCCTATAAGGGCCTTCTCAAGGATCTGGATATCCCGGAAGACAAGAAATTCAAGGATTTCTCCCGGGGCATGAAAATGAAGCTGGGCTTTGCCATTGCCCTGTCCCACCATGCAAAGCTGCTGCTTCTGGACGAGGCCACCTCCGGCCTTGATCCGGTGGTGCGGGATCATGTGGTGGGGCTGCTGGAGGACTTTACCCGGGACGAAAGCCACGCTGTCCTCATTTCCTCCCACATTGTCAGCGATCTGGAAAAGCTGTGCGACTACATCGCCTTCCTCCACAAGGGAAAGCTGATGCTGA
>CAYMWT010000361.1:0-2217 GCA_964394055.1 uncultured Oscillospiraceae bacterium | reverse complement strand
AACACTTTGAAAAACTATCAACCGGAAGTCGATGACGGAACCACCATCACCTTTGTGCCTCTGGACGGTGATGTGGCTTTGATCTCCGATGGTGCGGGAACCGGTATGCTCACTCTGGATATGCTGTATGACAGAGGCGCGAATGTGGCAAGTTTCTGCGAACTGGGTGGCACAACATCAGCAAATACCATGTACAAGGCCATGGAGTACACGCTTGGTTCAGGCATAAAACTTAAAAGCCTTCTGATTGTTCTCATTGGCGGCTTCAACAGAATGGATGACATGGCCAACGGTATTGTTGCCTATCAAAAGGATCATGGCCTGGATATTCCGCTTTTCGTGCGAATGGTCGGAAATATGGAAGAAGAGGGGAAGCGAATCATGGCCGGGGCTGGCCTGACAACCTACAATGTTCTGGCGGACGCGGCTGACGATGCCGTAGTCGTCGGGGAAAGGGGATAACAATGGCCATTTTAATCAATAAGGATTCTAAAATGCTCATTCAGGGGATCACCGGGAAGTCCGGGAGAATGCAAACCCAGCTGATGCTCGAAAGCGGCAGCAATATTGTGGCCGGCGTAACTCCCGGCAAGGGTGGTCAGGAAGTTCATGGCATTCCAGTATATAATACCGTTGCAGAGGCAAAAGCCTTCCATGAATTTGATACTGTTGTTTGCCTTGCGCCTCCCCGCGCCGCAAAAAGCTGTTGCTTCGAAGCTGTGGACGCAGGCGCAAAGCTGTTTATCCTTTGCACAGAGCAAATTCCCACCCATGATATTTCCCAGATCATTGCCTATTCCAAGCGTGGCGGTACAACGCTTATCGGCCCTGGTTGCTCTGGTGTGATCGTTCCGGGAGAATGCAAGGCAGGCTCCCACCCTGTCCGCTTTTTCAAGCCCGGTCATGTAGGTGTGGTTTCTAAAAGTGGTGCCCTGTCCTATGAGGCCGGAAAAACCCTGACAGATGCCGGAATCGGGCAAAGCACTGTGGTAGGCATCGGCGGCGGGCCATGCTTCGGCTTTACCCAGAGGGATGCTGTTGCTCTTTTCGAACAGGATCCACAGACCAAGGTCATCGTCCTTCTGGGTGAAATCGGTGGTCGGCTGGAAGAGGATGCGGCTGCGTACATCAAAGACCATGTGCATAAGCCCGTTGTTGCCCTGATCGTAGGACGAAATGCCCCCAAGGGTAAGAGCCTTGGACATGCCGGCGCTATCATCAGCGGTGATTTCGGAACAGCATCATCCAAGATCCGTGCGTTGCGGGATGCTGGGGTAACGGTGGTATTCGATCCTGCGGGTCTTGTCCGGGCGGTTAAAAACGCATATAACAATTTGACGGTATGATGGGAGGTCTAACATGGTATACGTTGACATTGAGCTATGCAAAAGCTGTCGGCTCTGTATGAGAACCTGTCCCAAAAATGTGTTCACCTTTTCCGAGCATGTGAACAAAAAGGGATACAATTACGCACAACCGGCAAATCAGGAAAACTGCGTTGCATGTAAGCTCTGTGAAAAAATCTGTCCCGACTTGGCAATTTATGTTGAGAAATAAGAAAACGGTCGGCATCATCGGGGGCATGGGACCTCTTGCCACGGCGGACCTGTTCTCCAAGATCATTTTATGCACCCATGCTGACAAGGATCAGGATCATTTACATGTAATCATCGACAATAACACGGACATTCCCGACCGTACCAAGGCAATTCTCTTAGGTGGAGAGGATCCTTTAGAGCAAATGGTGCTTTCCGCCCATCGGCTCCAATCGGCGGGTGCGGATTTTCTCATCATGCCCTGCAATACAGCCCATTACTTCTATGGTCGTCTGAAGGATCAGGTCTATGTTCCCGTGCTGAACATGCTGGAGGAAACAGGTCTGTATTTAAAGGAAAATGGAATAACCCGCGCCGGATTGCTGGCCACCGATGGAACCATCCGCTCTGGGATTTATGAAAAGGCTCTTGCGCCGTACGGCATTTCCCTGCTGCTTCCGGAACCAGAAGAACAGGCCCATGTCATGCATGTGATCTACGATGGAATAAAAGCGGGAAATCCGGATCTGGATCCCACTGGCTTTATTTCCACCTGCAAGAACCTTATGGAAAGGGGTGCGCAGACACTGATTCTTGGATGTACTGAGCTTCCGCCTGCTTTCTCCATTTATCATATTGACCTTCCTCATACAGACCCTACTCTGATTCTTGCTGAAGCTGC
>CAYMWT010000360.1:0-2232 GCA_964394055.1 uncultured Oscillospiraceae bacterium | reverse complement strand
GTATAGACCGCCGCACCCATCAAAAACAGCATGGCGGCAATCACCGCCGCAATCAACAGGGATTTATGAAACAGGGTCTTCCCATGCTTTGGCGTCTCGTATTTGCCTGTTTTGCCGGAAACCGTCTCATTTTCCGCTTCATCAATGTATTTCTTGCTGATGTAGCTCAGCCCTGAAAATAAATCCTTGCCGTTCATAGGTAAACCTCCTCGTTTTTCAGATAGGTGCGAAGCTTTTCCTTCGTTCTGGTGATCTGCATTTTTACCTTGCTTTCTGACATGTCATACCGCCGGGCGATTTCCCCAATGGTATCCGCGTACCAAAACCGGCGCAGAAAAATCAGACGGCTGTCCCTGGGCAGGGTTTCCAGGAAGGCATCCAGGATCCGGCCGATTTCCTTGCCCTCCATTTGTCGGTCATGGCTCATGTCCGGGATGCAGACCTCCATTTCCTCTGTCAGGGCGACCACCTCCGCTTTCCGTTTGGCCGCGTTTTTCCAGTCCAGCCTGTCCAGGGAGAGATGGCGGCAGATGGCTGCCAGAAACGCGTAAAAGTATCTGGGGCGATGGGGCGGAAGGGCCTGCCAGGTTTTCATGTAGGTATCGTTTACGCTTTCCTCAGCATCCTCCCGGTTCAGCAGGAGCTTTTGGGCCAAAGCGTTCAGCCGTCTTCCGTAGGCCGCATCGGTGGCCCGAATGGCCTCTTCGTCTCTTGCCCAATATAAATCCATGATTTGGGTGTCTTCCACTTGGGTTCACGTCCTTTCTTTTGTCCTTCACCCTGGTAGTCGTTTTTCTTGCTCTGAAAGTCACATCTGTGCCAAAATCCCTGAAAAAAATACAGGCTGCTGAAAGCCCCCAGCTTTGTGAAATACAAAACCGGGGGCTTGGAACGCCATACTTCATTTGGTCTTCTTGTGTGCGGCCAATCCGGATTTTCCAATAATTCTACGTTAAAGGGAAAAATCCTCCTGATCGTATTTGGAAAAATCCAGGGCCTTGGGTCTTACCGGAATCCGCTTGCAGGGATCGTATTTGAATTTGCGGCAGGGAGTGTCCGTTAAAAGGAGCCCCTTTTTCGCGCATAGAATGGTATCGTCTTCCAACTTTGCACCGTGGAGGCAGTAAAGGCAGGAACGAAGGATTTTTTTCCGAAACAGCATGGCGGCACCCTCCCATCATTGGTTCCTTCATTATACAATGCCCAGGCCCTGAATGCTATAGCTTTTTTTGCTTTTCTTCAGAATCACCACGAAAAATACCATTGCGGCCCCAATGGGCACCAGCTTCCCAACCACACAGGCAGCGGAGAGCAGCATACTGAAAAGAACCTGCATTCCCTTTCCCAGGAAATATAGTCTGAGGGATAACCCTTCCGTAACGGAAAGGGTCTGCATGGTGACGCACAGCCCTCCGGCGGCCAGCATTCCGCTGCACATCACAAAGCGAAGCGCCTCACTGGACACAGCTGCCAGGGAGCAGCAGCCGTTTGTCAGCTCCAGCAGCCCTGTAATGCCTACCTGAACAGATACCGGAAGAATCCACAAAATCCATCTGTCCAGAAATCCGATGAGGATTCGAAACAAAATGACCCACCCGCATACATAGGCTATAACCCGAACCCCATTGTGCATGGAATCGGTGAAATTCGCCGGTTTCCCATCCGGTAGGGAAAGAATATGACGCTCTCCCGCAGGAATCAATACCGCTGTAAAGACTGCGCTGACAATGTGAATGAACCAAAGCAGAAAGGCCGTTCTCCTTTGGGAAAATAAAGCAGCGGCCATTCCAAACAGGAATGCCGGGCCAGCGTTATTGCAGAAGGCGAGCAGCCGTTCCGCCTCTGCCTTGGAGATCTGTCCTGCCCGGTAAACCCCGGCTACAGCCTGGGCACCTACAGGGTAGCCTCCCAGAAATCCCGTGATCAGCAGAGATTCTCCGCCCTGGGGCACACCACACAGTGCCGCTAGAGGGCGAAGAAGGGAAAGCCTCTGTCCGGCAAAGGCAGTTGTTAGCAGATTGGACAGGAGAAAAAAGGGGAACAGGGAAGGGATGACCGTTCGTATACATAGCTCGATGCCATCCCTTGCGCCCATGACCGCGGTCTTTCCGTCCAAAATCAGAACCAGCATCCCAAGAGACGCTGCGACTCCTACCAAAAAGGATTTCCGTTTCATAGCCTCACCTCGAAAGAATCTATGCAAGTTGGGACAGCCTCATTCATATGCTCTAA
>CAYMWT010000359.1:0-2234 GCA_964394055.1 uncultured Oscillospiraceae bacterium | reverse complement strand
AGCCGTCCGCAGGTGCCGGAAATTTTGGTGGGATTCAGGCTGAGATTCTGGGTTTTGGCCATTTTGATGGACACAGGCTGGAAGTCGTCCAGGAAGCTGGCACAGCAGAAGGGTCTGCCGCAGATTCCCAGACCGCCCACCATCTTTGCCTTGTCCCGGACGCCGATCTGCCGCAGCTCGATCCGGGTGTGGAACACAAAGGCCAGATTCTTCACCAGCTCCCGGAAGTCCACCCGCTCATCGGCGGTGAAATAGAATAAAATCTTGCTGCCGTCAAAGGCGATTTCCGCGGATACCAGCTGCATATCCAGGCCATGCTCCTGAATCTTCTGCTGGCACACCTCGTAGGCCCGCTTTTCCTTGGCCCGGTTTTCCGCGGCGATCCGCTCATCCTGGCCTGTGGCCCGACGGATCACCTGCCGCAAAGGGGTCACCACATCCTTCTGGGGGATCTGATGGTTGCCACCGGCGCAGATGCCGAACTCCGCCCCTCTGGCGGTGTCAATGATCACATGCTCCCCCGGGGCCAGGGTGATCCCGGCGGGATCGAAATAGTAAATCTTCTGCCCCGGACGGAACTGAATGTCCACCACCTCAACGGTGGTCTCCGGATTTCTTGTTTCTTCCATGAATATGCTCCTTATATCATCGGTTGTAACCGCAGCATTCGCAAATTATCGCAGCGCCCATTCCAGATAGCCGCAGACCGCGGCTGGAGAAACGTTGCTTCCCGTATAGTCAATGGCCTTTTTCAGGCACAGGGCTTTTTCGTACAGCTCCTCCCCGGTTCTCTCCCGGGCCAGCCTCCGGGCCTGGGGAGACAGCACCCGAACGCCGCTTCGGCTGAGCAGGGCGCCCTCCAGGATTTCCAGCCAGCTGTTCAAAATCTCTCCCAGGGCATCCCGCTTCCATTTCTCCATGGGAACCAGGGTCTGCATGAGAAGCAGGGTGTTTTTCCCTGCCAGGGCATCCACAAAGCCCTGGGTCTGAGGCGGTACCTCTCCACCCTCCTTCAGCAGGGCGCGGGCCTGGCCCAGATAGCCGCCGCTTCGTTCCCCGGCGGCTTCGATGTCCTCCGGGCTGCATTGAGGGAAGTCCCGGATCAGCGTCTCCCGGAGCACATTCTCCGGCAGGGGCTGCATATGCAGCTCCCGGCACCGGGAACGCACCGTGGGCAGGAGCCTGTCCGGATTGTCCGTCAGCAGCAGAAACACACCATAGGCAGGCGGCTCCTCCAATACCTTCAGCAGGGCATTCTGTCCGGGCAGCCCCATGTCCTGGGCTCTGGGAAAGAGATAAATTTTATGTTCCGATTCATTGGGCTGGATATACATATCCGCCCGGGCCTGCCGGATCAGATCCACGGTGACGGTTTTCTTCTCCGGGTCGTCTACGGTGATGAAATCCGGATGGCTTCCGTCCATGACCTTGCGGCAGGCATTGCAGTGGAGGCAGGGCTTGTCCTCTGACCGGCACAGGATGGCGGCGGCCAGCAGCCTTGCCAGGGTATGCTTCCCGGAACCCTCCGGCCCCGAAATCAGGTAGAAGTGGGAAATGTGACCCCTGGCAATGCTCGCCTCCAGATTTTCCTTCAGCGTATCGTTGCCCAGCAGCGTTTCAAATCCCATCTCCTCACCCTCTTCCGTAAAATTACAAATGGTATCTTAGCCCCACAGGTCAGACAGCATGGGGATGATCTGCTTCTTCCGGCTCATGACCTTGGGCAGGAAGGCAGTATTGTCCTTAGGGGTCACATGGAAGGCCTGCTCGATGACCTCATCGTCTCCCACATACAATAGCTGGGTGCCCTCCAGCAGCACATCCGTGACCATCAGAGCCACCATGTCGAAGCTCTTCTCTTCCTTGGTCTTGCGCATCAGGGCCAAAAGCTCGTCCTTCCGGTTCATCACCAGGGAATTGTCAATGCAGGTAACCTGGGAAACCCCCAGATCGTGGCCCGCGATATGGAATTCCTTGTAGTCCGTAAACAGCACCTCATGGGTGGATTTGTTCTCCACGGAGGCGGAGAAGATCTCCCGTCCCAGCTGGGTCAGGGACACGTTGGCGATTCTCGCCAGCCGCTCCGCCATGCGGATATCCCGCTGGGTGCAGGTGGGAGACTTGAACATAACCGTGTCGGACAAAATGGCGGAGGCCATCAGTCCCGCAAGACCCGGCGAGGGCATCAGGCCCCGATCCTGGAACATGCCGGCAATGATGGTATTGGTGGAGCC
>CAYMWT010000358.1:0-2236 GCA_964394055.1 uncultured Oscillospiraceae bacterium | reverse complement strand
GAGCCCTGGCAGCGTAGCCCAGATGGACCTCCAGCACCTGACCGATGTTCATACGGGAAGGCACGCCCAGGGGGTTCAGGACGATGTCCAGGGGAGTGCCATCAGGCAGGAAAGGCATATCCTCTTCGGGCAGCACACGGGACACAACGCCCTTGTTACCGTGACGACCAGCCATCTTATCGCCTACGGAGATCTTCCGCTTCTGCGCGATATAGACCCGAACGGACTTGGTGACGCCGGGAGCCAGCTCGTCGGAGTTCTCCTTGGTGAAGACCTTCACGTCCACCACAATGCCGCTTTCGCCGTGAGGCACCTTCAAAGAGGTATCCCGGACTTCTCTTGCCTTTTCGCCGAAGATGGCCCTGAGCAGACGTTCCTCGGGGGTCAGCTCGGTCTCGCCCTTGGGGGTGACCTTACCTACCAGGTAATCGCCGGAACGGACCTCCGCGCCGATGCGGATGATGCCGTTCTCGTCCAGATCTTTCAGGGTGTCCTCGCCTACGTTGGGGATGTCCCGGGTGATTTCCTCGGGGCCAAGCTTGGTGTCCCGGGCCTCGGTCTCGTGCTCCTCAATGTGGATGGAGGTGAACACGTCCTCCCGAACCAGACGCTCGTTCAAAAGGATGGCGTCCTCGTAGTTATAGCCTTCCCAGGTGACGAAGCCGATGAGCACGTTCTTACCCAGGGCAACCTCGCCGCCGGAGCAGGAGGGGCCGTCGGCAATGATCTGCTCGGTGTCCACACGCTCGCCCACCACCACGATGGGCCGCTGGTTGATGCAGGTACCGGCGTTGGAACGGGCGAACTTGGTCAGGTGGCAGGTTTCGGTCTCGCCATCGTCGTAGCGCAGGGAGATATCCGTAGCGGACACGGCGGTGACCACGCCGGGCTTCTTGGCCTTGATGCAGACCTCGGAGTCCACGGCGGCCTTGTGCTCGATGCCGGTGGCAACCACAGGAGGCTCGGTGGTCAGCAGGGGCACGGCCTGACGCTGCATGTTGGCGCCCATCAGGGCACGGTTGGCGTCGTCGTTCTGGAGGAAGGGGATGAAGGAGGTGGCAATGGAAATCATCATCCGGGGAGAGACGTCCACATAGTCGATGACATTCCGGTCAACCTCGATGATCTCGTTGCGGTGACGGCAGGTGATACGGGCGTTTGCCAGACAGCCGTTCTCGTCCAGAGGCTCGTTGGCCTGGCCCACGTAGTAGTCGTCCTCCACGTCGGCGGTCATATACTCCACGTCGGAGGTAACGAAGCCGGTAGCCTTGTCCACCTTCCGGTAGGGAGCTTCCACGAAGCCATACTCATTGATCCGGGCGAAGGTAGCCAGGTAGTTGATCAGGCCGATGTTGGGGCCTTCAGGGGTCTCGATGGGGCACATACGGCCGTAGTGGGTGTAGTGAATGTCTCGCACATCGAAGGAGGCCCGGTCACGGCTCAGACCACCAGGGCCCAGAGCGGAAAGTCTCCGCTTGTGGGTCAGCTCTGCCAGAGGGTTATTCTGATCCATGAACTGGCTCAGGGGGCTGGAGCCAAAGAATTCCTTGATAACAGCGGTGACAGGCCGAATGTTGATCAGGCTCTGGGGGGTGACGGTGTCCAGATCCTGGACGGTCATCCGCTCCCGGATCACCCGATCCAGACGGCTGAAGCCAATGCGGAACTGGTTCTGAAGCAGCTCGCCTACGCAGCGCAGACGACGGTTGCCCAGATGGTCAATGTCGTCGGGGGTGCCGACGCCCATGGCCACGCAGTTGAGGTAGTTGATGGAGGCCATGATGTCCTCCACAATGATGTGGTTGGGAATCAGGTCGGTGTAGCGGTCAGCAATGGCATCCTTCCAGCCGTCGGCGGGAACGGTCTCCAGCATTTCCTTCAGCACAGGGAAATAGACCTTTTCCTTGATGCCGTACTCCTTGGGGTCGAAATCCACAAAAGCGGACATATCCACCATGGCGTTGGAGAAGACCTTCACGTTCTGGTCGCCGATTTTGATGACGGCTTCGTTGACGCCCTTACGGCTCAGCTCGTGGGCCTGGGCACGGGAGATGAACTCGCCGGGCATGACCAGGATCTCACCGGTCATGGGATCGGCGATGGGCTCGGCGGCCTCCTGGCCGGACAGACGGCTCCAAATGTCCATCTTCTTGTTGAACTTATAGCGGCCAACCTTGCTTACGTCATACCGATGGGCGTCAAACAGCAGCCCTTCCAGATGGGCGGTGGCAGTCTC
>CAYMWT010000357.1:0-2237 GCA_964394055.1 uncultured Oscillospiraceae bacterium | reverse complement strand
CTGCACCGGCTGTGCATGGACGCCTTTCAGAAGTTCGGCTTTACGGAAAAGGAAGCGGACATCATCCAGGATGTGCTGCTGACCTCCGACCTGTACGGCATCGAGTCCCATGGTATGCAGCGCATGGTGCGCTATCACAAGTGCATCGAAAAGGGTATGATCGACGTCCACGCCAAGCCGGAGGTGGTCTTTGAAACCCCTGTTTCCGCTGTCATCGACGCCCATGACGCCATGGGCCAGCTGGTGAGCCACCAGGCTATGGAGCTGGCGATCCAAAAGGCAAAAGCCTCCGGCGTGGGCATCGTCTCTGTCCGCAATTCCAACCACTTTGGCATTGCGGGCTACTATGCCCGGATGGCCTGTAAGGAAGGGCTGATGGGCTTTGCCTGCACCAACAGCGAGGCCATCATGGTTCCCACCAACGGACGCAAGGCCATGCTGGGCTCCAACCCCATCGCTTGTGCCTTCCCCGCGGAGCCTTACGACTTCTTCTTTGACGCTTCCACCACCGTGGTGACAAGGGGCAAGCTGGAGATGTACAACAAGATGGAAAAGCCCCTGCCCGAGGGCTGGGCCCTGGACAAGGACGGACATCCCTCCACCAACGCGCCCGATGTGCTTTCCAACATCGTGGCCAAGAAGGGCGGCGGCATTATGCCCCTGGGCGGCAGTACAGAAAAGCTGGGCAGCCACAAGGGCTATGGCTACGGAATGCTGTGCGAGCTCTTCTCCTCCATTTTGTCCATGGGCGCTACCTCCAACTACTGCATGACCGGCGGCAAGGGGAACATCTGCCACGGCTTCATGGCCATCAATCCTGCCTTCTTTGGTGATCCCGGGGAAATCAAGAAGCATTTCTCCGCTTACCTGGAAGAGCTTCGGGAATCCCCCAAGGCAGATGGCCAGGAGCGGATCTATACCCACGGAGAAAAGGAAGCGGAGGCCGTGAAGCGGATCCTGGAAAATGGCATCCCCGTCAACGACAACACCATGGTAGAGGTGCTGGATCTGTGCGATTATCTGGGCCTGGACTTCGGCTCCTACTTTGGAGACTACCGGCCTCCTGTTAAGGAAGACGTATTCAAGGGCAATTACTGAGAAAAGGAGATGGAAGGTATGGATTACGCGAAAGAATCCCTGCGGCTTCACAAGCAGTGGGGCGGTAAAATAGAGGTAACCTGCACGGTGCCCTGCAAGACGAAGGACGATCTGTCCCTGGCCTATACTCCGGGGGTAGCTCAGCCCTGCCTGGAAATTCAGAAGGATGTAAACAAGTCCTATGAGCTGACCCGGCGGCATAACCTGTGTGCGGTTATCACCGACGGCAGCGCGGTTTTGGGTCTGGGTGACATCGGCCCGGAGGCGGGTATGCCTGTGATGGAGGGCAAGTGCGCCCTGTTTAAGGCATTTGCCGACGTGGACGCGTTCCCTCTGTGCGTGAAGACCAAGGATGTGGACGAATTTGTCAACGCGGTGGCCCTGATCTCCGGCTCCTTCGGCGGTATCAACCTGGAGGATATCTCCGCGCCCCGGTGCTTTGAGATTGAACGGAAGCTGAAGGAAAAATGCGACATTCCTATCTTCCACGACGACCAGCACGGAACCGCTGTGATTACGCTGGCGGGTCTGACCAACGCTCTGAAGGTGGTTGGGAAGAAGAAAGAGGACGTAAGGATCGTGACCTCCGGCGCGGGGGCCGCGGCCATTGCCATTGTGAAGCTGTTACTATCCTCCGGCTTCAAAAATGTGACCATGTGTGACCGGAAGGGCGCGATTTATGCCGGGCGGGAAGGCCTGAACTGGATCAAGGAAGAGATGGCCCAGGTCACCAATCTGGAGCATAAGTCTGGTTCCCTGGCGGACATGCTGGCAGGCGCGGATGTTTTCATCGGCGTTTCCGCCCCCGGAATGGTGACGAAGGAAATGGTGGCTACCATGAACAAGGACGCCATCATCTTCGCCTGCGCCAACCCAACGCCCGAAATCTTCCCGGATGAAGCAAAAGCAGGCGGCGCAAGGGTGATCTCCACCGGCCGCAGCGACTTCCCCAACCAGATCAACAACGTACTGGCCTTCCCGGGCATCTTCCGGGGCGCCTTCGACGTCCGGGCCTCTGATATTAACGAGGAGATGAAGATTGCCGCCGCCAACGCCCTGGCCGGGCTGATCTCCGATGAGGAGCTGAACGAGGATTATATCATCCCCGCAGCCTTTGATCCCAGGGTCGGCCCCGCTGT
>CAYMWT010000356.1:0-2238 GCA_964394055.1 uncultured Oscillospiraceae bacterium | reverse complement strand
ACCGCTATTATACCCGTTGTTGTAGCTGTGGCAGGATTGTCCACGAGGACGAAGCATATTCCTATGGAGACAATTACTACTGCGAAACCTGCTATCACCAGAAGCTGGGCAGCATCAACGACTACGGATACAAACCGGAGCCTATCTTCTACGGAGTGGGCAACCGCTTCCTGGGCGTAGAGTTGGAAATCGACGGTGGCGGTGAGTTGGACTCGAAGGCTGTGAAGCTTCTGGGCATTGCCAACCGGCTGGATGACCATATGTATTGTAAGCACGACGGCTCTCTGGATGACGGTCTTGAGCTGGTCACGCACCCCATGACTTTAGACTACCACAAAAACGATATGCCTTGGGCAGACGTTCTTTCCAAGGCAAAAGAGCTGGGATATGTCTCCCATCAGGCAGGAACCTGTGGCCTTCATGTACATGTGAACCGGTCTGCGTTTGGCAGAACAGAAACGGAACGGGAGGAAGTCATCGCCAGAATCCTGTACTTCTTTGAAAAACATTGGGAAGAGCTTCTCAAATTCAGCCGTCGTACTCAGCGGCAGTTAGATCGCTGGGCAGCCCGGTATGGATTAAAGGAGCATCCCAAAGATATTCTGAGCGAGGCTAAAGGCGGCCAGCGTTATAACCGCTACACCTGTGTCAACCTGACGAACCCGGACACTATCGAATTTCGGATGTTCCGGGGAACACTCAAACTGAATACCCTCATTGCCACATTGCAGCTCGTTGACAGGATCTGCGATGTGGCTATTTCTTTGTCTGACGAGGAACTGAAAAGCATGTCCTGGACGACCTTTGTTTCCGACTGTACGGAACCGGAATTAGTTCAGTACCTGAAAGAACGACGGCTTTATATCAATGAGCCAGTTCTGTCTGAAGAGGAGGTGTGAGCATGTGCTGTCTGTTTGGGTTTCTGGACTACGGGCATAGGCTGACAAGGAAACAGCGGTCACGGCTATTGGCCGTTCTCTCTACGGCTTGTGAAGAACGTGGCACAGATGCTACCGGGATTGCTTATAACTCAGATGGGAGGCTCCATATCTTTAAGCGTCCTTTACCTGCTCATCTCATGTGGTATCGGGTGCCATTGGAAGCTACCGCCGTCATGGGTCACACCCGTATGACAACTCAGGGATCAGAGAAGAAAAACCAGAACAACCACCCCTTTTTCGGGAAGGCTGGAGATACACGCTTTGCCCTGGCCCATAACGGTGTTCTCTGCAATGACAAACGTCTCGTGAAAAAGAGGAAACTGCCTGTCACTCGGATCGAGACAGACAGCTATGTGGCAGTTCAGCTTTTGGAACGGTATGACGAATTGTCCTTCAACAGTTTGCAGGCAATGGCAGAAGACTTGGAGGGAACATTTACCTTTACTGCCCTGTCAGATAAGGACGAACTGTATTTTGTCATGGGGAATAATCCTATGTGCATCTACCACTTCCCGGCATTGGGCATCTACGTCTATGCCAGCACGGAAGTAATTCTTCTGAAAGCTCTGCGCAAACTCCCCTTCCTGAGCGGGAAACAGGAGAAGGTTCACATCTTCTGTGGGGACATTCTGCGCATTGACTCCCAAGGTAAGATCACCCAAAGCACCTTTGATGACAGTAAGATTGCTTCTAGCTATAGCTCTGCATGGAGTTACTGGCCGGGGTATGGCTACTGCCATGAAGATACCTACCTGTCAGACCTCAAGTCAGTGGCATCCTGTTATGGAATCTATCCGGAGGACGTGGATGCCCTGCTCAGGGATGGTGTCTCCATGGAGGAAATCGAAGAATACATTTACTGCGGGTAAAGGAGAAAGCAGAATGTGGTTTAGGAAACGAAGAAAGGACAATAATTTTCCCTATCGGCACAAGAAGCTTCGCATCAAGCCCTTGAATATCTGGGTGAACTATCTATGGAAAGCGTCCCATTAGGGTGTACCCTATTGGCACAGAAAAACAGCCCTGAAAAGTATGCCAATAGGGTCGGTTTTCGGGTTTTGGCATATGCCACCTCAAACAGGGACCCTAATGAGAATGGGAGGTGAGAAAATGAAGGTAGGCTATGTTCGAGTAAGCACCCAGGGGCAGAACACAGCCCGACAGGAGGTGCTGATGCAGGAACTTGGAGTGGAGATGGTCTTCATCGACCACATGAGCGGCAAAAATACGGACAGGCCGGAGCTGAAAAAGATGCTGGCCTTTGTCCGGAAGGGAGACGCCATCGTGGTGGAGAGCA
>CAYMWT010000355.1:0-2245 GCA_964394055.1 uncultured Oscillospiraceae bacterium | reverse complement strand
CTGAGCTCTGACGTTTATTAACTTAGTTTGCTTATCAACGTGTCAATACACTAGCCGGGAAGATAATAGAAGCACGGCTTTCAGGCAAGAGGAAAGCTTACCCTATGACAATTACCGCCTCACTCCCAGAGCCAGTGGCAAGGGCGGGAAGTTTGCCCAAAAGCGGCAATCTCCTGCGGTACCGATTGTTCGGATTGTCGGTGTGATCGCCCTTTGTGCAGTTTTGGTTGTTGGTGCCTTTGCACTGATTGGCAATTTTGGTGAACCAAGTACTAAGAAAAACATTAAAACGGTACAAAATGGGTATTTAGGAGAATTCACGAATCTGACGGTCAAGGAAATCCTGGATAACAGCTGCGGGGCAATGTACGAGGACAGTGTCTGGGACGGAGGCGAAACAGACTCTGGGAAAAAGATTGTGCAGGTTAAGTTCTTCAACGAAAGCTTTGAATCAGACCCCATGGTCATTCAGTTTACAATGCTAGACCGGGATTGCTTCAAGATTACATCCTACGTTGACCCAATCAGCCCCATTGAAAAGTCTACTGACCTTTTTGCCGAAATGAACTGGAATTATTTGATGGCTTTCTTAGGGCAGGATGAAACGATTGTAGGAAATAAGGCAAAGGAATACAGCTTCTTCCAGCACCTGGATCAAATTTCCGGTTCCGCTGTTCAGTATGGAGCCGCAGCGAATTACCGTGGTGATCGTGCAAGACTTTGCGAGCTGGATAATGAGAAGCCCCTGGAAGTCAGTGTAGCTATGCTCATAGATAACTATGGTCTGATGGATATGACCGACTATTTGGGGCCAGGTGCATTTGAACGAGCCTTTGGTACTGGCACATATGAATCAGAAGACACGTCAGAGGATTTACCGGATAGTGAGTGGGAGACTTTTGCTACAGAAGCTACCCTGCCGGAGACTTTACCTCCGCAGACTGAGCCACCCATTCAGGAGGGCAGTTTAGAGCTTTTGGTTACTGTGCGGGACTCCTCCGGCGGTGTGAATATCCGAAGCGGGCCGGGTGCCAGCTATGACAAGCTGGGAAGACTGGCAGCCGGTGAGACAGTAACCGTGACCAAAGTGCAATCCAGTGGCTCTTCCCAGTGGGGCAAAATCGATCGTGGTTGGATTTGCATGGACTATGTAGAGGTGGCGGGGCAGCATGTAGATGACACGACGAGCGTCTGCATGACCGTTTGCGTTAGACCTTCGGCAGGAGAGCTGAAAATCCGAAGCGGCCCTGGTTCCAGCTATAACGAAGTTGGGAGACTGCAAAGTGGCGAATACGCTACGGTTACCGAATTGCAGCAGAACGGAAATTCCCAGTGGGGACGGATAGAAACTGGCTGGATCTGCATGGATTATGTGGATACCATTACGGATGCGAATGTCGGAGATGATGATCCGTTTACGGGAAGTTGGATTGAGGACGCTATTGCCAACAAGCTTTGCTCGATGACCATATGGCACATTGCGGGTAATCAATACCAGATAGAAATTCAGCAGTCCATGAGCGCATCTGAAACGATGTTTTGGGATATGCCTGCGGAATACGATGCTTCTCAGGATTATCTGGAATACGACTCCTGCAGATGTGTGATTTCCGTTATCGATGGCAATGGTAATTCTTATAACGAGGTTCAATATGAAAATGGGTATGGCATTCTCTATTTGTCAAGTGGTGAGCTTCACTGGCAGGATTATACGGGGAATATTCGTACAAGCTTTATGCCAAGAGAGTGGTAACATGGTCCGCAGAAGATTGGCGAGGGAATACACATAATCAAAAGGACAGGAAAGCATGCAAGCCTTCCTGTCCTTTCTGCATTTTTGATTTCACATGGTGCCAGCGGCAACCGGAGGAATTACCCCTCAATGGCAATATACCGCTTCTCCGGCAGAGCCTTGGCATCCTTCTTGGGGATGTTCAAAGTCAGCACACCGTGCTGGAACTTGCCCCGGATATCCTCCTCACTCAGTGCATCGCCCACATAGAAGGAACGCTCGCAAACACCGGCGTAACGCTCTCTGCGGATATACCGCTTGCTGTCTTCCTCATCCTGGTCAAGGCCTTTGGCGGCCCGGACAGTGAGGACACCGTTGTTCAGATCCACGGTGATTTCGTCCTTCTTAAAGCCAGGCAGATCCATCTCTACCTCATAGCCGTTTTCTGCTTCCTTCACGTCGGTCTTCATCAGGTTCTTGGCGTTGTGGCCATAAAGCTTGTGGTCAACCTTG
>CAYMWT010000354.1:0-2252 GCA_964394055.1 uncultured Oscillospiraceae bacterium | reverse complement strand
GCGCTGACCCCAACTTCAACTACATCGTCCAGGGCCTGGTGGTCATCACCGCCGTTGCCATGGATATCCGCAAGTACGTTAAGAAGAAGTAATGGAAGACAAAAATCCCATTCAGGAGGAACCGACCACTTCCGAAGCACCTCAGGAGGAGAAGAAGGTCTCCGGCTGGCAGGCGCAAAAGGAATACTGGTATGAAAAAATCCCTCTGAATCTGAAGCAGCTGGACATCATCATCGGTGTGTGTCTGACATTGCTGGCGCTGTGTTTTGTGCTCATCGCCCTGGATGCCATGGGCATATACAACGTATTCGGCTAACTGACATCAAAAGGACTGTCCTCATCTGGGGACAGTCCTTTTTCCTGCGGATTTTCGTTGCCTTTTCCCTGAATCTGTGATACACTTTGAAAAGATGAGCGCCGAAAGGGAGGGATGCGGATGGAGCTCAACGACGTATATGACGAACATCGAAACCTGACCGGCCGGGTCCATCGGCGGGGTACTCCCTGGAGGCCCGGAGACTTCGGTCTGGTGGTCTGTGTCTGGGTGTATGACGGCCAGGGCCATTTCCTGCTCACCAAGCGGGCCAAAGGGAAATCCTTCTCCGGCACCTGGGAGAATTCCGGGGGCGCCGTTCAGGCCGGGGAAACCAGCCGTCAGGCCATTGCCCGGGAGCTGTTTGAGGAGACCGGCATCCGGGCCGACCAGGAGGATTTTGAGCTGCTGGATACGGATTTGGATCGGAATATTTTCTACGATCACTATTGCCTCCGGCATCCCGTCTCCCCCAGGGACATTGTGCTTCAGCCGGGAGAGACCGATGGGGTCATGTGGGCAAGCTACAGCAAAATCCACTGGATGATCCGCAGCGGCAAGATCTGCCGGATCATCGGCAATCAGTTTTTACGTCAGGAAGCGGCCCTGCGTTTGCGCAATGTGCCCAAGTTTCTGAAGTGAATTTTGGCAGGCAGAACATTGGTTTCTGCTTGCCTTTTTTTGGAATGCGGGTTATAATGAAAAAAAGCGTTTTGATTGCTCCCACGAGAAACGCTTGATTGGGAGCTTCAAAGGCTTTTCTTTTTTATTCTCAAAATGGAGGTAAGACCATGATCCAGCTTATGAAACTGCCTGTTCAGCGAGGCAACGCGCCTCTGCGCTTTGCGAAAGGACACTTCGTTACCAACCATTCCCATATCAACTATTACATTGACATCACCTATCAGAAGACCCGGCTCAGCGAGGCCCGGGACAGCGCCTATGAGCTGGTGTCCCACTTCATCAACGACACCCCGGTGGATACCATTTTGTGCCTGGACGGCACAGCGGTGCTGGGCACCTGCGTGGCCGACGAGCTGACCAAAAGCGGCTGGCGCACCATCAACGCCCACCAGACCATCTACGTTCTGGAGCCGGAATACAATGCCAACTCCCAGATCATCTTCCGGGACAACATCAAGCCCATGATCCAGGGCAAGCACGTCATGGTGCTCATGGCCTCCGTAACCACAGGCTACACCGCCAACCGTTCCATTGAAGCCATCCAGTATTACGGCGGCCATGTTACCGGTGTCGCCTCCATTTACCGGGCGGTGGACGAGGTGGCCGGGTATCCTGTCCGCTCCATCTACTCCATTGCGGATATTCCGGATTATGAGAGCTACGACTTCAAGGACTGCCCCTACTGCAAGGCAGGGAAAAAGGTGGACGCCCTGGTCAATAGCTTCGGGTTCTCGGAGATGTAAACTGATATGTGAAAAGAGGCCGCTTGGATGCGGCCTCTTTTTTATGGGGTGGTGAGCCCTCTCAGTCTCGCTTCGCGAGCCAGCTCCCCCGGAGGGGGAGCCAAGGGCGTAGTTCAAATTTAGGACTGGTTAGATAATGGGGAAACCCACTTGGCTCTCCCTCCGGGAGAGCCGGCGCCCGAAGGGCGACTGAGAGGGCATGATTTCCTGCCCTTTGTAAAAATGGGCATAAAAAAACGGAGCCAAAGCTCCGAAATTGTCCATTATTTTTCTTGACAAGGACACCCATCATATGCTAAAATGGTAGTCCATACTGTGGTAGTCTGCCAATCTGCCCTTTTCCCCTTATCTATGATCATTTTACCACAGGAACGGAACGCTGTCAAGTACCAATCTTGTAATTTTTGACAACCGTTCGGGGCGTATCATAAGCAACACACAATTCGTAAGAAAGGCTGTGATGATCCATATGGCAATGGTCAAGGACGTAATGTTCGGCAAGACCATGCGTA
>CAYMWT010000353.1:0-2253 GCA_964394055.1 uncultured Oscillospiraceae bacterium | reverse complement strand
ACCTTCTGCCTGCCCTATGTGATCTTGCAGGTGCTGCCGAAGCTGAAGCAGATGGACAAGGCCCTGCCCGAGGCGGCCATGGATTTGGGCTGCACCCCTGCGGGGGCCTTCTTCAAGGTGGAGCTGCCGGAGATCATGCCCGGCATCATCACCGGCGCCATCATGGCCTTTACCATGTCCCTGGACGATTTCGTCATCAGCTACTTTACCTCCGGCGCGGGCTTTGAGACCTTGCCCATCCGGATCTACTCCATGACCAAGAAGACCGTGACCCCCAAGATGTACGCATTGGCTACCATCATCTTCTTCGTCACATTGTCTCTGCTGCTGATGAACAACTTTGTCAGCAACGAGGAAGAGGAGGCCCGGAAGCCTAAGCGCCGCCGGGAGAGAAAGGAATTGAGCCGGAAGACAGTGAAGCGGTTGCAGCTGGCGGGAGGCGGCGCTCTGGTGATCCTGTGCGTCTGCCTGGTTGCCTTCCGGCAGCAGCCTCTGACCCTGAACGTCTACAACTGGGGCGAGTATATCTCCGACGGCAGCGAGGACACCTTCGACACCGTTCGGGAGTTTGAAAGCTGGTACGAGGAGACCTACGGCCGTCCGGTACAGGTCAACTACTCCACCTTCGCCTCCAACGAGGATATGTACAATAAAATCAGCAGCGGCGCGGTGAACTATGATGTGATCATCCCCTCGGACTACATGATTGCCCGGATGCGGGAGGAGGACATGCTGCTGCCCCTGGACTTTGACAATATTCCGAACTTCGAATATATTGGGGAGGACTTCCGGGGACTGTACTATGATCCGGAGAACCAATACACTGTGCCCTACACCTATGGCATTGTGGGCGTGATCTACAACGCGAGTGTGGTGGACGAACAGGATGCCCAGGACTGGGATCTCATGTGGAACGAAAAGTACGCCGGCTCCATCTTGCAGTTCAACAACTCCCGGGACGCCTTCGGCACAGCTATGTACAAGCTGGGACTGGACGTGAACACCACGGATCCGGCGGACTGGGACAGGGCCTACGAGGAAATGCTCCGGCAGCGGCCTCTGGTCTACAGCTACGTTATGGACGAAATCTACAACATGATGGAGTCCGGGGAGGCGGCCGTCGGCGCTTACTATGCCGGCGACTACTTCACCATGGTGGACGCCCAGGCGGAGGACGTGGATCTGCAATTTTACTATCCGGAGCGGACAAATTTCTATGTGGATGCCATGTGCGTTCCTTCCTGCGCCCAGAATAAGGAGCTGGCGGAGATCTTCATTAACTATATGCTCTCCGAGGAGCCTGCGGTGGCCAACGCGGAGTACACCTATTACGCGTCTCCCAACCGGGTGGTCTTTGAAAACGAGACCTACATTGAGGACATGGGGGAGGACGCGATGGAGGTGCTGTACCCGAAGCTTGATAGCTTCGCGGAAAGCTACAACGCCCAGGCCTACCGGAATCTAGACAGAGAAACCCTCCACTATCTCAACACCCTCTGGGAAAATATCAAAATCAACTGAGCTGTGGCCGCCCGGAAAGGAAATGTCCTTACCGGGCGGCTGATTTTTTGGGAATCGTCGGTTTTGCCAATAGAAAACCTCCGGGATGCCAAAATTTTTACCACATTTTTGTTGACTTTTTCCGGAAAATGCGTATAATATATTTTCGTATGGATAAGAAAAAAGACTGTAAAATCCCCCAATGCGGCAACCTGCCCGATCATAAAACGGACAAGGTGGTGGTGGGCGCCAAGCAGCTTCGCAAGGCGGTCGCCTCCGGCCGGGCCAGCAGGGTGTATCTTGCGAAGGACGCGGATCCTTCTCTTGTAGAACCGCTCCAGGCCCTGTGCGTCGAACATCATATCCAGATCACCTGGGTTCCCGACAGGAATGCCCTTGGCAGGGCCTGCGGCATCGAGGTGGCCGCGGCGGCAGCGGCCGTCGTGACAGAAGCCTGATTCTACCGGAAGCTTTCCGTAGAATATAAATCAAAAACCAAAGAAAGGAGATCAAGAATGCCTACCTTTAATCAGCTGGTGAAAAATGGCCGTCAGCAGGTCACCTACAAGTCCACCGCTCCCGCTCTGCAGAGAGGTCTGAACACTCTGGAGAACAAGGCTACCACCCTGCCCTCCCCTCAGAAGCGCGGTGTCTGCACTGCTGTTCGTACCACCACCCCCAAGAAGCCTAACTCCGCTCTGCGTAAGATCGCCCGTGTGCGTCTGACCAATGGCATGGAAGTTTCCGCTTACA
>CAYMWT010000352.1:0-2271 GCA_964394055.1 uncultured Oscillospiraceae bacterium | reverse complement strand
CAGGTCATTAAGATATCCCCCACCAGCAGTCAGTATGTGAACCCCATGGACATGAGCCTGAACTACTCCGAGGATGACAACCCGCTTGCTCTGAAATCTGACTTCATTCTCTCCTTCTGCGAGCTGGCAGCAGGCGGACGCAACGGTTTGGAGCCGGTAGAGAAAACGGTCATCGACCGGGCGGTGCGGATCGTGTACCATCCCTACCTGGCAGATCCGAAGCCTGAGAACGTCCCCATCCTGGGCGACCTGTACGACGAAATCAAGCGGCAGCCGGAGTCAGAGGCCCAGCGGATCGCCGCTGCCCTGGAGCTGTATGTGCATGGCTCGCTGAATGTCTTTAACCACCGTACCAACGTGGATATCAATAACCGCCTGGTGTGCTTTGATATCAAGGAATTAGGGAAACAGCTTAAAAACCTGGGGATGCTGGTCATCCAGGACCAGGTGTGGAACCGTGTCACGGTGAACCGGAGCGAGGGAAAGGCTACCCGGTACTATGTAGACGAATTTCACCTCCTTCTCCGGGGTGAGGTAGGTTCCTGGAGCGTGGAGATCTGGAAGCGGTTCCGTAAATGGGGCGGCATCCCCACGGGGATCACCCAGAATATTAAGGATCTGCTGGCTTCCCCGGAAATTGAAAGCATTCTGGAAAACAGCGACTTCCTGTATTTACTCAACCAGGCCAGCGGTGACCGGAACATTCTCTGTCAAAGGCTTAATATCTCCACCCAGCAGGCAGCCCACATTACCAATTCCGGCCCCGGTGAGGGGCTAATTTTCTTCGGGAATGTGATCCTGCCTTTCGTGGATGACTTTCCCACGGACAATGCACTCTATAAGCTGCTTACAACGAAACCGGGTGAGGTGGAACACATAAAGTCTGACAAGTGATGGCATTTCACATTTGTTTTTATCCTTTATTTGACAGAGAGAATGTGATAGAATATGCGCAAATAGAGTAGAAGGATGTGGTAAAATTGGCTAGGAACCACGAAATGGTCGCAAGGTTAGACTTGAAATACAAGCAGCCCCAGGTTAATTCATGCTTTGCGTACGGAAATGCCCTCGTAAAATTTGACAATGAGGACGATTACTCCAAGTTGAAAATTTGTATTTCGGGCACGAGAAATATTGGGTTAGAGAAATTGAAAACCATCTTCTTTTTAATCTGGGAGATGCTATACTTTTTCAGTGGTTTTTTCCCTGGCCTCTTAAGCATCTCGTTTGACGGCGAAATGGACGAGTTCTATTCCAAAAGAATCGCAAGATCACGGAGTACGACAAAGAAGCTTAGTCTGATAAGAGGAAACAACAGGCTATGCTATATTTCTCCTGAAAACTTGAACTACTCAACCCTAAAAAACTACGCATTGTTGAAGGGCGCTCTAAAATATCCTCTTAACGCTGTGTTTGCAGTTCAATCTTATGATGATATTTATAGTGAACATAGGTTTGTGTTGGCATCGCATGCTGCAGAGGGTATTGTAGAAGAAAAGTTTGACAGCCAAATTGATAATCCTTGTTTTCAAAGGAGGATGGAGTTTCTTTACAAGCCGTTGCTTAGTGCTAATAGGAAACACAAAACACGCTTGTTCAGTAGCATAGGGATATCGGTAAATAAGTATTTCAAGTTACTCAAAAATACCCGTCACTTTATTTCCCACTTGGCAAAAGAACGAAAGCGATTTACAAAAGGAAAAGAATTTATTTCAGATTATTGGCTTTTATCACTCGCAATTCGCTTGTTCATTATGCAAGAAATAGGGGTTAATTATGATCCCCAATTATTTAGAGCAAACGCATCTGCTATAGCGGAATGGATAACTAAATATCGAAAAAAGTAAGGTGAAAACCCGCTTCCAGAATGGAGCGGGTTTTCTTATGCCCAAAATCAGGAGGTGACCAATAAAATCAACACTACATTGACCCATGTGAGCCTGTTTTCTGGGATCGGCGGGCTGGACCTTGCGGCGGAGGCGGCAGGTTTTCAAACCGTCTGTCAGTGCGAATGGGCAGACTTCCCTTATTCTGTCCTTCAAGAGCACTGGCCGGAGGTGCCAAAATTCCGGGACATCACTACACTGACAAAGGAGGCGTTTTTTGAAAAAACAGGACTTGAAACTGTCACAATTATCTCCGGGGGATTCCCGTGCCAGCCCTTCTCCACCGCAGGAAAACGGCGTGGCTTTGCGGATGAACGCTACCTGTGGCCGGAAATGTGCCGGGTTATTACCGAACTGCGGCCCACTTGGGTGCTTGGGGAAAATG
>CAYMWT010000351.1:0-2276 GCA_964394055.1 uncultured Oscillospiraceae bacterium | reverse complement strand
ACCCCAACGACCTGCGGCTGATGGAGACCATCAAGTCCTGCGACATCTTCAAGAATCACGTTCTGTACTCCGACAGCTACCTGGAGCTGTAAGAGAAAACAGGCACAATCCCTGCGTTTATGGCCGGGAGGGAACCTCCCTCCCGGCCACTCTGTTTTAGATATGGAAGTTATCATCCGCCAATGGCAGTATGTTCTGCTGGCAATTCTGCTGCTTCTGCTGTTCATCCTCTGGGTTTTCGGAAAGGTCAGGCAATTCCGGCTCCGGAGGGAGCGGGACTTTACCCGACGCCTGGAAACCCTGCTGCTGCCAAAGGAAGAAATCAGCGCCATCTGCCCTGGCCCTCACGGACGCTGGGTGCTGACCAATAAACGCCTGATTATGGAGGCAGGAGAAGGCTTTACCGCTTTCCCCTTTTCCAAAATCAAGAAGGTAAGCGGCGTGGACAAAACCGGAAAGGCAACTGTGGCGGCGGCAAAAATGGCTGTACTTACCGTGAAAATAGCCGATCAGGAATTTACCCTTCCCCGACGTGGAAAGGGAGACTTCACAGCGCTGGTCAAGGGCCTGAAAGCCGGGGTCAGCCGTGAGAAAAGCAAACAAAAAAAGAAGGAAACCGGAAAAAAGGAAACGAAAAAATAGCTTGGTATATTTAGCCGTCAGGCTTGATATATAATTCTCTTAAGTTTATATGGGAGGAATTCAAATGAGCGTATTAACCGATTTGATTTACGGCGGCTCCAATGCCGTTGCCGGACTGACAGAGGGTGCTGTCAACGATGCCATTGCAAAATACGGCGCAGATAAAGAAATTGCCTTCCCCGATACCGCGTATTTCTTCCCCACCATTTATGCGGCTACCGGCGTGAAGGTCAAGACCCTGGGCGACCTGCCTGCCTGTGTGGGCGTTCTCAAGAGCCTGATCACCAACCAGGAGGATCTGGGCCAGGCCCTGAATGCCGGCCTTGCCACCGCTGTGGGCGCGGAAATTCTGGAAGGTCTGAAATATGTGGACGGCGCGGAGCCCTATGCCAACGAAAGCGGCATCGGCTTTGTGCCCGACCCCATCATCCGTTCTCTGGGCGTGCCCCTGGTTACCGGCGATATCCCCGGCGTGGCCGTGGTGCTGGGCAAGGCGGACAATGCAGAAGACGTGGTGAAGGTGGTCAAGGACTACCAGAGCAAGGGCATTATGACCTTCCTGGTGGGCGATGTCATTGAGCAGTGCATGGACGGCGGCGTGAAGATGGGCCTGGAGCTGCGTGTCATTCCCCTGGGCCATGACGTGACCTCCGTGATCCATGTTGTCACCGTGGCCATCCGTGCGGCCCTGATCTTCGGCAACGTCCAGCCCGGCAATCTGGCCGCGCTGCTGGATTACACCAAGAACCGTGTGCCTGCCTTCGTCAACACCTTCGGCGCCATTGACGCTGTGGTGGTTTCCGCCGGCGCCGGCGCCATCGCCCTGGGCTTCCCCGTGGTTGTGGACATCGATCTGGCAGAGAACCAGGTGCCTGGCGCTCTGGAATCCGTGCTGGATCACAGTGAGACCGTGAAGAAGTCTCTGGAGCTGCGCAACATCAAGATCAAGGTCAAGGAGCTGCCTATCCCCGTGGCCTTCGCCGCCGCCTTTGAAGGTGAGATCATCCGGAAGGCCGACATGCACAACGAGATCTGGTCTGCCAAGAATCCCACCGCTGAGCTGGTTGTCATGCGTGACCTGGACAAGATCGAGGATCACAAGATCACCGTGATCGGCCCCGACTTCACCGATCAGAAGGATCTGGCTCTGGCGACTTACGTTGAGGTTGCGGGCAAGAAGATGCAGGTGGACTTCGAGTCTGTTATCGAGCGGAAGTTCCACGCCTGGTTTAACTACATGGAGGGCGTTATGCACACCGGCCAGCGGAACCAGGTTCGTATCCGTGTGAGCAACGCTGCCTTTGAGGCCGGTCTGCGGATCCGGGACTTTGCGGAAGTGCTGTACGTCATGATCATGGACGAGTTCGACGCCGTGGTAGACAAGTGCCAGATCACCCTGATCACCGATGCCGAGAAGGCTGCCGCCTTCCGGGATCAGGAGGCTATGCCCCGGTACAACCAGCGTGACGACCGTCTGGCTTCCATGACTGACGAGGCTGTGGATCGCTACTACACCTGTATTATGTGTCAGTCCTTCGCCCCCGCCCACTGCTGCGTGGTCACTCCCGAGCGTCTGGGCCTGTGCGGCGCTGTGTCCTGGCTGGATGCCAAGGCCACCAATGAGCTGAACCCCA
>CAYMWT010000350.1:0-2283 GCA_964394055.1 uncultured Oscillospiraceae bacterium | reverse complement strand
CGTTGGCTTTGAGAAGGCCTGGAAATACTGCGAACAGCGGAATATGCCCCGGTTCATCTACATCTCCAAGGTGGACGAGGACAACTCCGACTATAACGCCACCTTCGAAGCTCTCCGGGAAAAGTATGGCAATAAGATTGCCCCGGTGGTTGTGCCCATCTGGGATTCCTCCAAGAAGGTCACCGGCATCATCGACGTCCTCAACAAGCGTGCCTATGAGATGCAGAAGCTGAAGCGGGTAGAAATCGCCGTTCCCGAGGACAAGGCCTCTGTGATCGAAGAGTTCAACGACGCATTGAAGGAAGCCGTTGCCGAGACCGACGAGGCCCTCATGGACCGCTTCTTCGAAGGCGACGACTTCACCTACCGGGAAATGCTGGACGGCCTGCACCAGGGCGTGAAGGATCTGAGCCTGTTCCCCGTGTTCTGCGGCTCCGGCGTCACCTGCCTGGGAAGCCTGATGCTCATGGATCACATCATTGAGCTGCTGCCCAGCCCCGTTCAGGGCAACTATCACAAGGCTACCACCGCCGACGGCAAGGTGGAGGAGTTCGTCGTCTCTCCCGGCGGCGTTCCCTCCGTCTTTGTGTGGAAGACCGTCTCCGACCAGTACGGCAAGTATTCCTATATCAAGGTTCTCTCCGGTGAGATTACCTCCGACACCACTCTGGTCAACGCCCGTACCGGCGAGACCGAGAAGCTGGGTCGTCTGTACACCATGTGTGGCAAGAAGGCCAGCGAGGCCAAGGTGCTCTCCTGCGGCGACATCGGCGCCATCGGCAAGATGGACAAGGTCAAGACCGGCGACACCCTCTGCGACCCCAGAAAGGTTGTCTCCCTGAAGCAGATCCCCTATGCCGCTCCCTGCTACTCCATGGCCATCGCTCCCAAGGTTAAGGGCCAGGACGACAAGGTGGGCACCGGCCTGAACCGTCTGAACGAGGAAGATCCCTCCTTCACTCTGGTGAACAACGCCGAAACCAAGCAGTTCGTCCTGTCCGGCGCCGGCGACCAGCACCTGGATGTGCTGTGCTCCAAGCTGAAGAGCCGCTTCGGTGTGGAAGCCGTTCTGTCTCCTGCCAAGGTTGCCTATCGTGAGAAGATCAAGAAGACCGTCCAGGCCCATGGCCGTCACAAGAAGCAGACCGGCGGCAGCGGCCAGTTCGGTGATGTGTGGATCCGCTTCGAGCCTCAGGACGAGCAGGATGATATGATCTTCGCGGAAGAGGTCTTCGGCGGCTCCGTGCCCAGAAACTTCTATCCCGCCGTGGAAAAGGGCATTCAGGAAGCCGTTCAGAAGGGCCCCCTGGCAGGCTATCCCATGGTCGGATTGAAGGCCGTGCTGTACGATGGCTCCTACCATCCCGTAGACTCCAACGAAATGGCCTTTAAGCTGGCTGCCATTCTGGCTTACAAGGAAGCCATGCCCAATGCCAATCCCACCCTGCTTGAGCCCATCGGCGCTCTGGCAGTCACCGTGCCGGACAGCTATGTGGGCGACGTCATGGGCGATCTTTCTAAGCGCCGTGGCCGTCCCATGGGCATGACCCCTGACCACGAGGGCAACACCGTCATCGAGGCGGAGGTTCCCATGGCAGAGATGGGCAGCTACGCCATCGACCTGCGGGCCATGACCCAGGCCAGAGGCTCCTTCACCCTGGACTTTGTCCGGTACGAGGAAGTGCCCAAGGCCAACCAGGCAAAGATCATTGCCGACTCCAAGGAAAACGAGTAAAATATGAAAACGTCCCGCACACCCTTGGGTGTGCGGGATGTTCTTTTTCTGTTGGGGGGCTGTGAGCTGCCCCCCTCATCTGCTTCCTAAGCTGGATTTTATTTCTTTCTGATATGACCAATCGTCTCTTCTATTGCGATACTCAAAGCCATGCAAATCCCGCAAACAATCCCCATAAAAATACCTTTTGATTCGCCTATATACCCACTGCCGCTTTTCGTGAGTTGGTATATTGGGATTCCGATG
Organism: uncultured Oscillospiraceae bacterium; assembly: GCA_964394055.1. Classification (GTDB taxonomy): domain Bacteria; phylum Bacillota; class Clostridia; order Oscillospirales; family Oscillospiraceae; genus Faecousia. Next base: position 302 of record CAYMWT010000350.1, on the reverse strand, counting down.
AATCTTACAAACGATGTTTCTACACCTGTGCTGTATGCTTTTGTGTAACCAAAGAATATTGCTATGGTCATTATCAGCATCGCGACAACAAAACCTATTACAAGTGCTAATATAATTTTTACATTCTTCTTCATACATACCTCATCAGCTTTCGATTTATTCATCTGATTTCTTCCTGAAAACAGGGGCGATTTGGCTACTGTCAAATCGCCCCTGTTCATCTTATTCCTGGGTTTCTTCGGAAGAAGGTTCCTCCGCAGCTTCCAGCCCTTCCTCAGCAGCAGGCAGCTGCTTGTTTTCCG
>CAYMWT010000349.1:0-2283 GCA_964394055.1 uncultured Oscillospiraceae bacterium | reverse complement strand
AGCCGCAGATGGTGACCCGGAAGCCGCCGATGGACCACAGCAGGAACTTCACATATCGCTCCACATACCGGTAGTCGGCCTCCGCCATTTCAGGGGTGCCGTAAATACAGGTACGCTGCACGGAAATCCGGCCCTTGTCCCGCTCTACGGCAATGGCAATGGGCTGCTTTGCGCCCTTGAGATATGCCTCACGCCACACGCCGAAGGGAATAAACCGGGGATCCAGCTTGGGGGGATGGTTCACCTGAAAGTCAATGCCTAAATACTGCATGTATGTTTCCTCCTTCGTTTTTCACCTCCGCCGGGAATGGCGGCTGTGCCATATACAAAAATTATTATACCATACGATCCACAACTGGCAAGAATATTTTTCCCTTTGTTTTTGTCAAAAACGTCTATTTTGCCAACTGGCGGTCATAGCCCATGGCCACCAGGCTTTCGTAAGCCGCCCAGGCCTCCCCGGGAATGTACTGGGGCAGCTGGAAGCCCTTTTTCGCGTACAGGTCGATTCTCTGAAAATCCCCCACGATCACGGAAATGGCATCCGTCTCTGTCATTCCCTGGCGTTTGGCTTCCTGAAGATATTCCGGAATGGTCATTTCCGGGGAGGTGACTGTAAAAGGCTGCTCCGGCCAGTACACGCCCATGGCAGCGGCGATCCGCCGCTCCATATAGGGCTTATGAACCCCCAGAATGGTACCGTGGGGCGTATGGGTTTTCTCCAGCAGCGCCCGGGTAAACAGGATATTTTCCTTGGTATTGGTGGATTCCTTCTCAATGAGGATATCCTCTTCCGGAACCCCCAGAGATACCGCCACATCCCGGAACCGTTCCGCCTCCGATTGGGAAAACAGTCCCTCCGTACATCGGCCCAGGCCGCCGGTAAAGAGAATTTTCGGGGCATAGCCGGATAAATACAGCGCCGCCGCCCGACGGGCAATGTTGTCGTCAAAGCTGCCGAAGCCCACGATCACCTCGGCCTTTTCCGGCTGACGGCGCAGACAGAGGTAATCCCACAGGATTTGCAGCTGGGTTAAATACTCCATTTGGTTCTCCTTAGGAAAACAGGGCCGCTGTCATAGGCAGCAGCCCTGCTTTTTGCGTTTAGCAGTATTTCCCGATGGCGGCGTTGATCATGGCAACGCATTCATCCACAATGGGGTAGTCGCTTTCGATCAGCTCTGCCAGAGGGGCCCGAACGCTGCCACAGTCGGGGCCGCCGTTGCGGCGGAGGATCTCTTTGATGACAGCGTACATGTTGCCGTGGGCGGAGCACATCTTGTAGATGATCCGGCAGGCCTCGTTCTGCATGTCACGGGCCTTTTCCATATTGCCGGACAGCAGCTCCTTGCGCATCCCCAGGTACAGCTCGGGCATAGCGCCGTAGGTACCGCCGATGCCGCCGATAGCGCCCATGGTCAGACCGCAGATCAGCTGCTCGTCCGGGCCGTTGAAGACGATGGCTCCTTCGTCCCGCCACATCTGGATATCCTGGGTGGGCATGGAGGAGTTCTTCACGCCGATCACTCTGGGATTCTTCAGCATTTCCTTCAGCAGGGGCACGCTGAGGGCCACACCTGCCAGCTGGGGAATGTTGTAGATGATGAAGTCGGTATTGGGAGCCGCCGCGGACATGTCGTTCCAATACTTGGCAATGGCGTAGGGAGGCAGCTTAAAGTAGATGGGAGGAATGGAGGCGATGGCGTCCACTCCCAGGGACTCGGCATGGGCTGCCAGCTCCTGGGAATCGGCGGTGTTGTTGCAGGCAATGTGAGCAATGATGGTGAGCTTGCCCTTGGCCTCCGCCATGACATTCTCCAGCACGACCTTCCGCTCTTCCTTACCCTGGTAGATGCACTCGCCGGAGGAGCCGCCCACATACAGGCCCTGGACGCCCTTGTCGATATAGTACCGGGTCAGCTCCCGGACAGCTGCGGGATTGATCTTGCCCTCTGCGTCATAGCAGGCATAAAAAGCGGGGAAAATGCCCTGGTATTTCTTGAAATCTCTCATAGAATCTCCTTTCAAATCACGTTTTAGCCCTTAACGGCGCCCATGGTGATGCCCTTGGTGAAATACTTCTGGAAGATCAGGAACACAATGATGATAGGCACGGAAGCCAGAGCCGCACCGGCCATCAGCAGACCATAGTCCGTGGAGCTTTCGCCCTGCATGGTGGCAATACCAAGGGAGATGGTCAGGTTCTTGTTGGAGGTCAGCATGATCAGCTGCATGAAGTAGTCGTTCCAGGAGTTGATGAAGGTGAAGATGGCACAGGCGCCC
>CAYMWT010000348.1:0-2284 GCA_964394055.1 uncultured Oscillospiraceae bacterium | reverse complement strand
AGAATGATGCCGTCCTTGTCGGTGGTGAACGGGGAACTATCCAGAACCTTACCGTTTTCGTCCGCAATTCTGAACTGCCAGCCTTCCAAACTGCCGTCACCCTCCACTGTCTTGATGATTTTCACCTTTCCCATGTGGGTGTTGGTAAATGTAACGGCGGTATCTTCATGGGGACGGATTTCAAACCGCTGGACAGATTCATCTATCTGCCAATAAGGATCTTGGAACCGGCTGTGCTCGTCACCGATTTCCTTCGCCCAATAGGTGCCGGGGTCAAAGTAGTGGCCGATTTTTCCCTCATCATTGGTAATAACGGTTTGTACTTCCTTTGTACAGGCTTCATCCGAATAAACCGTAATCTGCCAGCCTTCCAGAGACTCCCCGGTATTGGTTTCCTTGTAGAACCAGCCAAGTCCCTGTTCCTTATTCATCCAGGTATCCACCACGGTTTTCCCGGCTGTGACGGTCACATCGTGATACCCCAGCTCTGTGACCCAGTAGTTATCCCCCGTGGGAAGCTCCATGACCAGATAGCGTCCTAGAGGAAGATCCTCCGTAATGGCATAGCCAGTTTCGTCGGTGGTATAGTCTCCTACAACATTTCCGCTGCTGTCCTTTACCCGGAATGTCCAGCCGCCCAAATGATTTCCGGTGTTGGTAGTCTTGCGGAACTCAATCCGCCCCATAGCCAGCACGTTATGGAAGGACACAGAAGCGGTCTGTCCAGCGGTCAGGGTGACCTTCTGGGGGTTGGTGCTGGAACAGGTGTACAGGGCGTTGATGCTGCTGTCCGTATGGCCCAGTTCCTTAACGTAGTAGGTTCCCGCGGACAGGCCGGTGACGGAAATCTTGCCGCTGCTGTCTGTGGTGTGGGGCCCGGATACCAGAGAGGTGCAGGCAGAATTGGAGTAGATGCCAAACCGCCAGCCGGAGAGGTTCCTTCCGTCCTCTGTGGTTTTTGTAAGAGCCAGTCCTGCCAGAGAGGGAGCTTTCAGCTTGAAGTAGGCGTTGAGGTTGCCGCTGGAAGCACTGCACAGGGAAATGGTTGTCTGGTAGCTGGAGCCGGACATATACCACAGGTTATAGGTGGAACCGGAAGCGGAGGGCAGATACCGGGTAGCCTTGAACACGGTAGATTCGGAGATAGTTCCGGTCTGGGTGATTTTCAAGGTGCTGCCGCTTTTGCTGAAACTGGCTCCGCTGCCATTGGAGAAACTGAAATAGGACAGCACCCCGTTGGTATCCGTCACGGATGTGGATGTGCCGTTCAGGGAGATGGTGGGCGCATTGCTCATAGACGAGGAAGTAAAGCTGGGGATCTTCTTTGCTGCCTGGATATTGCTGACCAGGGTGTTATAGTTGGAGGAAAACCCGGACACAGAGGCTTTTCCCGCATTGTAAAACACATCTCCGGAGGTTCCGCACTCATTTTCGTAGTTTCTCTCAAAGGTACTGGGGTCTCGCAGTCCGCAGACAATCTCGTAAATGAGGAACTGGGTGGCAATTCTCAGGGGGACGTTGGGGTTACTGTCCTTCCTGGTATTCGTGACGCTGATGGAGTGATTCCACAGCTGGTCACTGTAAAGAAGAATAAGGCCAATGGCTTCCCGGCGGGCCGTAGGCATAGCATACCAGACATTGCTGCCGGAAGTGCTGCCGCTGCCGCTGGGGGTCACGTCCCGGTCAACGGTGTTGCCGGAGGTGCTGGCTCCATAATTGCGCCAGGGCTCAATGCAGTACAGGGGATCGTCCGGGTAGGCCACACCCCCATACCGGGCGAAGTGCCAGCCCAGGTTTTTGATGTAGGCTGTCCGGGTGGTGCCATTGCCGTTGGGCTTGTAGGTACAGGATACCTGAGAGTTAAGGACTGTGGTGTAGTTGCCATTGTCGGCATAGTCAAAGAGCATAATGCTGCCCTGGGTGCTGCCAGCGGAAAGCCTATCCGCATCTTCCGGAAGATTCATGGGGACATCCATTTCTGGAAAATCTTCCGGCATGGTTTCGGAAGGGGCTGTTGGTTCCGCAGCCGGAACAGCAGCTTCTTCCGGGACGGTTTCCCCAGGTGGAGATTCTGTAGGCGGTTCGGTGATTTCTGGTTCTGTGGTCCGCGTTTCCCCCTGGATTTCTAAAACGGCATCGTCAGAAGCCAAAGGGGAAGCCGTTTCCTCTGTCTCTGCTGCCATAGCAGCGGGGAACAGGGAAATGAAAAGTGCCAGGGTCAGCAGCAACGCGGCTCCCCGGCGTATGATTTGGGTCATAGGCATATTCCTTTCTGTTATCGTTC
>CAYMWT010000347.1:0-2292 GCA_964394055.1 uncultured Oscillospiraceae bacterium | reverse complement strand
CTGCCCTTCCCCAGAACCGTGGGCAACTGCGATTTATAAACCCAAAAAGCTGGGCCGGAGGATTTTCCTCCGGCCCGATTTTTATGTTTCGAACTTGACAGCGTTCTCTGAATGCGGTATAATAAGTATAACAAATCATACTTTTCACACAAGGAGGAGCAATTATGGGAAAGCCAAAGGGGAAATATGCCTGGACAGTGACCGTAGGTGAAAAAGGACAGATCGTGATTCCCAAGCAGGCCCGGGAGGTTTTTGGAATCCGGCCGGGAGACAATCTGGTGCTGCTGGGAGATGAAAAGCGGGGGCTTGCCATTCCGCCGAAATCCGTATTCGCCCAGTTTGCCGCCGCTGTCTTTGACACAAAGGAGGATGCAGATGAATGACCGGAAGAGATATCTGGATAACATCCGCTGGGCAACGGTGCTACTGGTGATGCTCTACCACGTGGGATACATATTTAATGGTGTGGGGATCCTGGGCGGCGTGCCGAATGCGGAAAGCATCCGATGGGTGGACGGGCTGATTGGCGTGGTGTATCCCTGGTTTATGGTGCTGCTGTTTACGGTATCCGGTATCTGCGCCCGGTACGCCCTGAAGAAACGGTCAGGTAAGGAATTTCTGAAGGAGCGGGCAAGAAAGCTGCTGGTGCCCTCCACCCTGGGACTGTTCGTGATTCATTGGGTCACGGGCTATTGGAACATCAAAATGGGTGGCGCGCTCGCGTTTATGCCCGGGTTTATGATTTATCCCATTTCGGTGATCAGCGGCATTGGGCCACTGTGGTTCATTCAAATGCTGTTCCTGTTTTCCGCTGTGCTGGTGCTGCTTCGGAAGATTGACGGGAATCGGGTTTGGAACCTCTGCGGCAAGGCCAAGGGCTGGATCGCTGCCGTACTGGTGGTTTTGATCTGGGGTGCTTCCTATGTTGGAAATCTGCCGGTGCTGACCATGTACCGGTTTGGCATCTACTTTGCCGCGTTCCTGATCGGCTATCTGGTGCTCTCCCATGAGGAGATGCAGGACCAGCTGGAGAAAATGAGGCGGGTGTTCCTTGGGACAACACTTCTGTTCGGCGCTGCCTATCTGGCAAGATCCTGGGGCGGCAATTTTACGGAAGACAAGGTGCTCCAAAGCTTCGTGACAAACGGCTACGCCTGGTTTGCGGTTCTGGCCATTTTGGGCCTGATGAAACGTTACGGAAATGGGGAAACGGCTGTGACCCGGTATCTGACGAAAAACAGCTTCGGGCTTTACATTCTCCACTATCCCGTACTCCTCACGGCTGCATACCTGCTCCAATATCACACGGGACTGTCCGCTGGATGGAAATACCTGCTGGCTGCCGTTGCCATGGCGGGCGGTACACTTCTGCTGAATGAGGCAGTGAAGCGGATTCCGGTGATCCGGTATCTGGTGCTGGGCATGGGAAAGCAGAAATAAAGAATGGGGACATTCCCTTTGGGGATGTCCCTTTTTCTGGGGAAATTTTAGAAAAAGTAAGATAAAAACAGAAAAATTCACAGTTTTCTCAAGGAGAATTTGGAATTACCGTTCATAGAAATGAAAGCGACAATGTGTTATACTGTTTATGAGGTGATGATATGGACGAAATTCTGAAGAAAATCGAGGAGGCAGACCCGGGAGAGATCGACGAGCTGCTCAGCACGGCCATCGAACGGAAGCGGGAGCTGTTTCCGGATTGGGAAATTCTGTACCTGGCTATGGCGAAAAAGGACACGGAAAAGTGGAAAGAGATTCTGGAGCAGGTGTACGCCTATCTGGTTTTGGGGAAGGACGGCTGAAAAACCGTCCTTTTTATAATGTGCTCCCACTGCGGACAGAAAGCCCTGAGAGATAGAAAAACGCGAAAAAAAGAATTCTCTGTATTCAACGAAAATTGCAAAGCGTTTTTGTAAGTTTTTCTGAAAAAACGCTTGACAAGTGGGGAAAAACATGGTACTATACTTGAGCGCGTGTAGGAAAGCTATGCGTGCAATGCGATGATGCAGGAGATTGCGTCGAAAGACGGTAACTTCTGCGGAGTATGTCCGGTCATCGGGCGGCTGAACTGCTTCGAAGCGCTTGCGTATATCGCTGGGCGTAAGGAAGAATGGGTCGGCCTAGGTCGGCCATTTTTCATGGCCCTGAGTGATACGCACGGCGGCGCGGACAAAGCAGTTCGACCGTACCCAGACACTACGCAAACTGAGTACGTTATTTCAAGGAGGAAAAACACAATGGCAAACCAGATGATCCGCATTCGGCTGAAGGCTTACGATCACCAGCTGATCG